>NZ_JAJNSA010000134.1:0-5390 GCF_027497875.1 Streptococcus sp. SM3
GCTTGGGGCCATTAACCAAGCGCTTTGGAGTAGGCTTGGAGCACCACCACATGGCCAACTACGATGCAGAAGCGACGGGGCGCCTGCTCTTTATCTTCATCAAAGATGTTGCTGAAAAGCATGGGGTGACCAATCTCAAGGATTTGAATATCGATCTGATCAATGAAAATTCCTATAAGAAGGCGCGGGTCAAGCATGCCACGATCTATGTCAAGAATCAGACCGGCCTTAAGAATATGTTTAAACTGGTCTCTCTTTCTGGGACCAAGTATTTCGAAGGGGTCCCACGGATTCCCAAGACCGTGCTGGATGCCCACCGAGAGGGCTTGATCCTTGGATCAGCTTGTTCTGAAGGAGAAGTCTTCGATGCGGTCGTCTCTCAAGGAGTTGACGCGGCAGTCGAAGTGGCTAAGTACTACGACTTTATCGAGGTTATGCCACCGGCTATCTATGCGCCTCTCATTGCCAAGGAGCAGGTCAAGGACATGGACGAGCTCCAGACCATTATAAAGAGCTTGATTGAGGTGGGAGATCGCCTAGGTAAGCCCGTTCTTGCCACAGGGAATGTCCACTATCTGGAACCGGAAGATGAGATCTATCGGGAGATCATTGTCCGCAGTCTCGGGCAAGGGGCCATGATTAACCGGACTATCGGCCATGGAGAAAACGCCCAACCAGCACCCCTACCAAAAGCCCATTTCCGTACAACCAATGAAATGCTGGATGAATTTGCCTTTTTAGGGGAAGACTTGGCGCGCAAGATTGTCATTGAAAATACCAATGCCCTGGCAGAAATCTTCGAACCTGTCGAAGTGGTCAAGGGTGACCTCTATACGCCATTTATCGACAAGGCCGAAGAAACAGTTGCGGAATTGACCTATAAGCGAGCCTTTGAGATCTATGGTAATCCGCTCCCTGATATTGTCGATCTGCGGATTGAAAAGGAATTGACCTCTATCTTGGGGAATGGCTTTGCCGTGATTTATCTGGCCTCGCAAATGCTGGTGCATCGTTCCAATGAGCGGGGCTACCTGGTTGGATCGCGTGGATCCGTTGGATCCAGCTTTGTCGCGACCATGATTGGGATTACGGAGGTTAATCCGCTCTCGCCTCACTATGTCTGCAGCCAGTGCCAGTACAGTGAGTTCATCACTGATGGCTCTTATGGATCTGGTTTTGATATGCCGGATAAGGATTGTCCAAACTGTGGCCACAAGCTCAGCAAAAACGGCCAAGACATTCCGTTTGAGACCTTCCTTGGTTTTGATGGGGACAAGGTACCCGATATCGATTTGAACTTCTCAGGGGAAGACCAGCCGAGTGCCCACTTGGATGTTCGCGATATCTTTGGGGAAGAATATGCCTTCCGGGCAGGAACAGTAGGTACCGTCGCGGCCAAGACTGCCTATGGGTTTGTCAAGGGCTATGAGCGGGATTTTGGCAAGTACTATCGAGATGCTGAGGTCGAACGTCTGGCCCAAGGTGCCGCTGGGGTCAAGCGGACGACCGGTCAGCACCCGGGGGGAATCGTTGTTATTCCAAACTATATGGATGTCTATGACTTTACTCCGGTCCAGTATCCAGCAGATGATGTGACAGCTGAATGGCAGACCACTCACTTTAACTTCCACGATATCGATGAGAACGTCCTCAAGCTCGATGTCCTAGGACACGATGATCCGACTATGATTCGCAAACTCCAAGACTTGTCAGGAATTGATCCGAATGATATTCCTATGGATGACCCAGGTGTCATGGCCCTCTTTTCTGGGACGGAAGTGCTAGGGGTGACAGCCGAGCAGATCGGAACGCCGACAGGGATGTTGGGGATTCCAGAGTTTGGGACCAACTTTGTTCGGGGCATGGTCGAAGAGACCCATCCGACGACCTTCGCAGAGTTACTTCAGCTCTCTGGTCTGTCTCACGGTACCGACGTGTGGTTGGGAAATGCCCAAGACTTGATTAAGGCAGGCATTGCCGATCTATCGACCGTTATCGGGTGTCGGGACGACATCATGGTTTACCTCATGCACGCGGGTCTCAAGCCTAAGATGGCCTTTACCATCATGGAGCGCGTGCGGAAAGGGATGTGGCTCAAGATCTCAGAAGAAGAGCGCAACGGTTACATCCAAGCCATGAAGGAAAACAATGTCCCTGAATGGTACATCGAGTCCTGTGGGAAGATCAAGTACATGTTCCCTAAAGCCCATGCGGCGGCCTATGTTATGATGGCCCTTCGTGTGGCCTACTTTAAAGTGCATCATCCACTTTATTACTACTGTGCTTACTTCTCGATTCGGGCCAAGGCCTTTGACATCAAGACCATGGGTGCAGGCCTTGAGGCCGTGAAAGCGCGGATGAAAGAAATCTCTGAGAAACGCAAGAACAACGAAGCTTCCAATGTAGAGATTGACCTCTACACCACCCTTGAGATTGTCAATGAGATGTGGGAGCGGGGCTTCAAGTTTGGTAAGCTAGACCTCTATCGCAGTCAGGCGACAGAATTCTTGATCGATGGGGATACCCTGATTCCACCATTTGTCGCTATGGATGGTCTGGGAGAGAACGTTGCCAAGCAAATCGTGCGAGCGCGTGAAGAAGGAGAATTCCTCTCTAAGACCGAGCTCCGGAAGCGTGGCGGTGTTTCGTCTACCCTGGTTGAAAAGATGGATGAGATGGGCATTCTTGGCAATATGCCAGAGGATAACCAGTTGAGCCTCTTTGATGATTTGTTCTAGAAACAAAGGAGGAGAACATGAAGGTAGAAATTTTTGCAGAAGACAAACCAGCTGAAAAAGTCTTTGAGTACAAGCTAGAAGTGGCAGACAATGTCCTGCTCCTTTCCACCGCCATGCTCTCAGGAGCGATTGCTCTAGCCGGCTTATTTTCAGCCTTGAAAGATTAACTGACAGCCTCTATTTTCCTTTTGAAAATAGAGGTTTTTCAGTCCTTTCAGATCTGATAAGTGTTTTCTTTGGCACTGGATTGTGTTACAATTTTTAGTGACAAGTGTTTGTAACAAGGAAACAGAAAAAATGAAACAGAGGAAAAGCGCGTGGTAAGATATTTAGTAGGGCCTTACAACAATAGTTGGAACTTTATGGATGCGATTGAAAAAGCGCAGGATGGGGATACCATCGAGTTTGAAAATGGGTATGTCTTTCAATGGCCGACAAATAAAGTGATCGAGATCGACAAGAACCTTCATTTCGTGGGGCATGTGGTCCCAAATCCAAATGGCAATGGGCGCATGTTTAACAACATCATTGAGGCTTCCTTCCGATTTGTAGAGGGAGCTCAGGTGACATTTGAAGATCTGTGGTTTAAAGTTGGTGGGAATTATACTACCTTGCTCTTATGGAATAGCTCAGATATCACCTGTAAACAGGTCTATTTTGAAGCAACCACTCCGACAAATAGTGAATTTTTTATCTATATGGATACGCATTCGAAGTTGACACTGGAAGGAGTCGGGATGAAGGTTCCGGAAAAACACCAAAGTGCCATCGGTATGTCCGCTTCGGAATTGACTATTCGCAATTCAACGATCTTTTCTAAGATAGATCTGTCAGAAGGCTCTAAATTGGCCTTAGAAAATGTCCATATTGAAATATTTGGGAATAATACCATCCATGCCAAGGACTCAGAAGTGATCGCAAAAAATTCAACGATTACAGGCGGGGATCTGGAAAATGATTTTCCACCAGTTTGGTTGAGGAATGTCATTTGGGAGTCTGAAAACTGTAAAATAGAGTTGCCTACAGGAACTGGAATCTGTCTTGATAACAATGTGCAATTCAATTCGGATTCGGATCATATGACCTCCATCAATTCATACAATAGTATGATCCGAGCTCACCAGGCTACATTTTCAGAATTTTTATGCGTCTATGAAGAATCCTTTGCTTCCCTGACTGGAGAAACAACCTTCTTGAATGAGAATGCCGAAACCATTTCATTTGGCGTTTTTGATGAGGGTGTGCTGATGGCTGAGCATATGATTTGTCATAAGATTGCGGATCCCAATATACGGCTTCAAGGTGGAGCCTTTGCGAAGGTGGACACCGTGACCTATAGGCAGGGCGATGCGCGTGATCTGACCAAGGAAATCGAGGATGGCTGTGACTATCTCATTGGCAGAGAAGTGGCCAAGGGCAATGCGCAAGTCGTTGCTACGGGACAGGCGACGGATGCAACGGTGGCATCAACCCCTACAACGGGCTCTGGACCAGAGAAGAAACAAGATGCTCTTCAGGAACTCAATAGCCTGATCGGTCTTGAAAAAGTTAAACATGAGATCAAGAAAATGATCAACATGGTGGAATTTAACAAGAAACGAATCGCTAGTGGCAAGGCTCCTGAAAAGCAAACACTCCATGCAGCCTTTATGGGAAACCCTGGTACAGGAAAGACCACTGTGGCCCGTCTGTTGGGACAAGTGCTCTTTGATGCAGGTGTCCTCTCAGGGGAGGAATTCCGTTTTGTGGAAGCAACGGAGTCCGATCTGATCTCTTCGAATATTGGAGGAACAGCCGAACAGACCCAGGCCTTGCTTGAAAAAGCGCGTGGGGGCATCCTCTTTATTGATGAAGCCTATAGCTTGGATAAAAAGGACAGCGGCGCAGATTTTGGGATCGAGGCGATCAATACCATCCTCAAATTTATGGAGGACAATCGCGATGACATCATGATCATCTTTGCCGGTTATACCAAGGAAATGGAGGAGTTCTTAAAGACCAATCCAGGACTTCGTTCTCGGGTGCCAAATAATTTCATCTTTGAAGATTTTACAGGAGATGAGATTGTCCAACTGGGCGAAATGATCCTAAGCAAAGGGGACTACAAGCTCGAAGACCGGGATTACTATGCGCGTCATGTCAAACGGGCCTATGATGGCTCGCTAGATAAGAGCAATGGCCGCTGGATCCGTAACCTGGATGAGCAATTGACTAAGACCATGGCAGATCGGGTGGTGGCCCAAGGTTCCGATGATATTGAGACCATCCTCAATAGCGATATCGATGCTGTCCTTAACCAAGGCAAGTACCAGGCAGGAGCCGATAAGGAAGAAGATGGAATGGCTGCTCTCAACCGTTTGGTTGGCATTGCCAAGGTGAAAGAGCAAGTGGAACAGTTCGTAGCCATGGCTGAGTTCAACCAAAAACGGGCCGAACAAGGAGGAATCGTCGAAGATACGACCTTGCACTCCCTCTTTCTTGGAAATCCCGGCACAGGGAAGACCACCGTTGCCCGCATTTTGGGTAATATCCTCTTCCAAAAAGGGGTGATCAATCAGAAGAAATTCATCGAAGTATCGCGGAGCAATCTGGTTGGAGGCTACCAAGGTCAAACAGCTTTGAAGACGCGTGAAGTTTTGGAGAGTGCACTGG
>NZ_JAJNSA010000135.1:0-5332 GCF_027497875.1 Streptococcus sp. SM3
CTAAAAAAGATTTGGCTTGAAAGAGCTCGGCGATACGAGCGGCTTTCACATCTTCTGGATGCTGGCTCCGAGGGTAGGCTGGTGTCAGATTGAGCACAATCCCGATCCGGGAATTGGGATCCACCTCGTGACAGGCCTTGACCGCTAGAGAGCTTGCTAACTGGGTGTGGTAGGCTACTTTTACAGCTGCAGCTACATCTACCTTATGAGGAAAATGGGCATCATAAAAATAACCAAACTCCACAGGGACAATGGGTTCATTAAAGGTGATCCACTGGTCGACCAGATCCCCATAGGTCTTGAAACAAAAACGCGCATATTCTTGATAAGCATAGGCGGTTTCCTTGTTTTCCCAACCATCGCCCTGCTCTTGGAGAGCCATCGGCAAATCAAAATGATAGAGGTTGACCAAGAGGTGAATCCCTTTTTCCTTAATCTTTTCAAAGACACGACGGTAGAAATCGACACCCGCTTGATTGATCTCCCCTCGGCCTTCTGGGAAAATGCGGGACCACTGAATAGACGTCCGAAAAGCTGTGTGACCGGTTTCTAACAAGAGATCCAGATCGTCTTCCCAGTGTTCATAAAAAGTCGATGTTTTCTCTGGTCCCTGCCCTTTATAAAAGCGGTTGGGTTCGATCCTATACCAGTAATCCCAGAGATTGTCACCTTTTCCATCCTGGTCTAGACGCCCTTCTGTCTGTGGACCCGAGGTCGAACTCCCCCATAAAAAATCCTTTGGAAATTGAAACATGTTCTAATCCTCCTCATTCTACTAGCTCTATTGTAGCGAATCCTCCCCCAAAACCTAGGCACAATTTACAGTCTTTCTTACGCAGATTAAAGAAAAAGCTCCCTTAGAAAAATTCCTAAGAGAGCTGGTCCTCATTATAAGTCATTCACAACATATTCAAAGAGTTTGTGGTCTGCTGGACTCTTGTCAAAACGCAGTTCCGGATGCCACTGAACGCCGAGAAAACGACTCTCATCTGTGGATTGAACCGCCTCTATGACGTCATCTTTGGGATCCCGCGCGATTACTTCTAAGCCATCTGCCAAGTCTTTGATACTTTGATGGTGAAAGGAATTGATGCGACTGGTCTTACCATAGATCTCTTGTAAAACCGTCTGATCCTTGGTCACCAGCTCTTGGCTGGTGTACTGACCTGGATTGTCCTGCCAATGATGTTCAATGTCTTGATGCAAAGTTCCACCCAATGCAACATTGTAGAGTTGGGTCCCACGACAGACTGTAAAGATAGCTTTTTTAGCCGCACGCGCTTCCTCAATCAAGGCCAACTCAAAAAGATCACGTTTTAAGAGGTAGTCATCGCTATCAATGGCGATTTCTTCTCCATAAAACTTGGGCAAGACATTTTGACCACCAGTAATGATGAGCTTATCAATCATCGACATGTAGTGTTTGGCCATGTCCGCATCTCCAATTGGCAAGATCAAGGGAATTCCTCCCGCCTCTTTGACCGCTTCGACAAAACCAGTCGCCGCATAACTCATGTTCGCGTCTGGATCATCTGGGAAGGGTCTTTCATTTCCTGTAATTCCAATCACTGGCCTTTTTTTCATACTTGTTTCCATATACTTTCATTCGTTTTCAAGGCTTATTGTAACACAATTTTAAGCTAGACTCAATGGAGAGTTTTTGAAGAGAAGGCCTCTCCCTCTATAACAAAAGCTTGCTGAAAAGGGTTAAAATTGCTTTCTATCAAAAAATCCTCAAGTGCGAAGACTTGAGAATTGTTTGTTAATTTTTAATAAACCCTTCTTTTACCAAAAAGTCACGCGCCACTTGAGCAGCAGACTTGCCTTCTACTCCGACTTGGTAGTTCATCTGGCTCATTTGCTCAGCTGTGATTTTACCAGCTAACTGATTGAGAATCCCTTCCAATTCTGGATGTTTCTTAAGAAGAGCTTCTTTCATGAGGGGAGCCCCTTGATATGGCGGGAAGAGTTGCTTGTCATCTTCGAGGACCACCAGGTCATAGCGAGCCAGCTCGGCATCCGTTGAGTAAGCATCTGTGATCTGGATATCACCGGACTGGATCGCCTGGTAGCGAAGGGCTGGCTCCATGGTGGAGACTTGTAAATGAAGTCCGTAAACCTTCTGCAAGCCCTTGTTCCCATCCTCTCGGTCATTAAACTCCAAGGTAAATCCTGCCTTGAGTTGTCCTTCCACCTTTTTCAAATCTGAAATGGTCTTGAGGCCATACTCTTGGGCAATTTTCTTAGGCACCGCGACAGCATAGGTATTCTGATAAGCCATGGGTTTGAGCAAGGCCAGGTTGTCTTGTTTCTTGATCCCATCTCGAGCCGCTTGATAGACTGCTTCTGGATCATGATCGACTTGCGGCGCCGGCTTGAGGAGACTTTCGGTCACGGTCCCTGTAAACTCTGGATAGATAGCAATATCCCCTTTTTTCAGAGCTTCATAGAGGAAGGTGGTCTTGCCAAAATTTGGTTTAACAGTCACTGTCATGTCCGTGTTTTCTTCGATCAAAATCTTATACATATTGGCTAGAATTTCCGGTTCAGGACCCAACTTCCCAGCGATGACCAGGTTTTCTTTTTTCGGTTTGGGAAGAAGACTTGGCGTATAAGATACTCCCAATCCGATAACTATTACCGCAAAAGCCGCAAAGATGGTCCGCAATTTAGCCTTTTCCATCCATTTGAGAAGAAGGTTAAAGGCGATGGCCAAGAAGGCAGAAGACAGGGCACCGATTAAAATCAGACTGGCATTATTGCGGTCAATCCCTAGAAGGATAAAGGAACCGAGTCCCCCTGCTCCAATCAAGGCAGCTAGGGTAGCCGTCCCGATAATCATCACAGCTGCCGTTCGGATCCCAGACATGATGACGGGCATAGCCAAGGGAATCTCAAACTTCTTCAAGCGCTCCCACTTGGTCATCCCAAAGGCCACCCCTGCTTCTTCTAGACTTGGGTCAATCCCCTGCAAGCCGGTGATGGTATTTTGAAGGATGGGGAAAATGGCATAGATGACGAGAGCTGTCAAGGCCGGAAGTGTTCCGATTCCCATAATGGGAATGAAGAGCCCCAAAAGGGCCATGGAAGGAATGGTCTGGAAGATCCCAGCTACCTGTAAAACCCAGTTGCTGGCTCTCTTGCGTGTACTTAAATAAATAGCTAATGGAACAGCTAGAAAAATAGCAAGGATCAGGGTCAGTAATGACAGTTGCAAATGTTGCCCCAGTGCAGTAAGCCAGTCTCCAAAGCGTTCTTGAAAGGTTGTAACTAGTTTAGACATGGTGAGCACCTCCAAACAAATCTGCCACAAAGTCGTTGGCCGGTTGGGCTAGAATGGTCTCAGAATCCGCCACCTGCACAATCTCTCCTTCTTGTAGCACCGCAATCCGATCGCCTAATTTCAAGGCTTCGTCTGTGTCGTGTGTAACAAAGATAGTGGTCATGCCGAACTCCTTGTGCAAGTCTTTGGTAAGAGCCTGCAACTGCTTGCGAGAAATAGCATCCAAGGCTGAAAAGGGCTCGTCCATCAGTAAGATTTTTGGCTCTGCAATGATGGCCCGCACAATGCCAATTCGTTGTTGCTCCCCACCAGACAGCTCATGGGGTTTGCGATCGGCGTAATCAGAAGCTGGAAGGCCTACTTTTTCTAAAAGTTCGACTGTTTTGGAAGCTACTCGCTCCTTGCTCCAGCCCTTCATTTCAGGAATGAGAGCAATATTTTCCGCAACGGTCAAGTTAGGAAATAGGGCAATGGCTTGAAGCACATAGCCGGTACTGAGACGTAACTCCCGTTCGTCATAGTCTTTGATGCGTTTCCCATCCATATAGATATTGCCATCTGTCGGCTCCAAAAGACGGTTCACCATCTTGATCATGGTGGTCTTTCCAGATCCTGAAGGTCCCACAAGAACCATAAATTCTCCATTTTCAATGCGGAGATTGACATCTTTCAAAATGTCCTTTTCCGTGTAGCGCAGCACTACATTTTTGTATTCAATCATATTTTTCCTCAATAAGTTTTCTGTCTCTAAGAATATCCAATAAGCTACTTGCTGGATACCCTAGGACTTTTTCGACATCTGTTGAAACCCCAGCTTGTTCTCCAGCTTTAATCGCTGTATAGGTACTGACCCAGGCATCATACTCCCAAGTTTGTGCTGGCCATTTTTTCCGTGACTCATAGGCTTCTTCTACTGATTCATCCACATACGCGATGGTTTTACCGCTCTCTTTTGAGAGAAGCGCTACGATTTCTTCCATGGAAAGATCCTCTGGCCCTGTCAAATTCAAGGTTTGATTTTCCCATTTCTTAGCATGTAAAAGAATCTCTGCTGCAACACTAGATGTGTCCTTACGGGCAACTGCTGAAACCTTCCCACTTCCTGCTGGACCACGAATCTCTCCATTTTCAAGCGCCATATCAATCAAGAAGTCCAAGTAAAAATTATCTCTCAAAAAAGTGTAGGTGAACCCCAACTCCTTGATATAGGCTTCCGTCTGGGCATGATCTCGAGACAATGTAAAAGTTGCCTTCTCATCTGCCCCATAAAAAGAGGTATAAACAATATGCTGCACCCCAGCAAGCTTTGCGACATCTAAAAGACTCTTGTGTTCCTCAACACGCTCTGGATTTTCCCGAGCAGAGACCATCAACAAGATATCGACCCCCTTCAAGGCCTCAACCACTTTTGGAGTATTGGTATACACTATTTTACGGATTTCCGCAGACGCGTAGACTTTTGCACGCTCTGGGCTTCTTGCCAGATGGATAGAAGCAATTCCTTGCTGATCGACAAGATCAGCCACATAGGAACCTAATTTCCCTGTTACACCTGTAATTCCAATCATAAGCATTTTCCCCTCTACTATAATTCACTCTCTTTAGCTTTTAGATTGTCAATAATACGCTCTTGATAGGCTTCAAATTCTCGGATTTCTTGATCTGAAAAGCCTTGGTAGAAAATCTCGCCCAGTTCTTTGCTGACACGATCTCCAATTTCTTTTTGCGCCCAACCGAGGTCTGTCAAAGAAATATATTTTTTCCTTTTATCCTGCGTGCAACGTTGAATCGTAACCAAGCCTTGTTCTTCCAATTTCTTAACCATACTGGTCAATGTATTATTAGCTAGACCCGTCGCAAGAGCGATATCTGTCGCAGTAGCGCACCCCAACTCTTGCTTCCACAAAATCGTTAAAATTTTCCCTTGTTCACTTCGGTATTGGGCATCTGGTTCCTTGCTCAAGAGTTTTTGAAAAAGTCGCCCGTTCAATAAGCGTATCTGTAAAGCTTGGTAGCCCCCTATCATTTTGTTCATTTCGTCTCCTTTTT
>NZ_JAJNSA010000136.1:0-5259 GCF_027497875.1 Streptococcus sp. SM3
CTATAGCCCTCACGTCGCTTCGCTCCTCAGGATCAATATCTCTAAGCTCGGTTGCGCCTTATAGGCTAATTTCATGTTACGCTATAGCCCTCACGTCGCTTCGCTCCTCAGGATCAATATCTCTAAGTTCGGTTGCGCCTTACAGGCTTACCTCACTAAGAGCTATAGAAAAAGAGCACACAGTTCACTTCGCTTAGGGCTGCTGGATTCCTCCCCTGACCCGCTTCACGCAGAACTGTTGCTCCGATAGGTATTATATCATAATTTGTTCGATTTGCAAAGGTCCGGTTTTTATTCTTGTGTTTCGGCCTTGGCTGCGAGTTTGGCTTGTTTTTTTCGTTCTCGACCTTGGCGGAAGAAGGTCTGCATGATGGCTGCACATTCTGCTTCCAAGATTCCTGTTTCTACTTCGACTCGGTGATTGAGGCGTTCATCTGCCAAAATGTCGTAGAGACTCCCTGCTCCACCGAACTTCTGATTGGTCGCCCCGTAAATCACCTGGGGAATCCGAGCTAGACCAATGGCACCACTACACATGACACAGGGCTCAATCGTGACAAAAAGCGTCGTATCCAGCAGGCGCCAGCTATTTTCACGCTGATTGGCCTCCTCGATCGCCATGATTTCCGCATGCATGACCGCCCGCTGCAGCTCCTCACGCGCATTATGTCCACGCCCGATAATCTGACCATCCTTGACCAAGACACAGCCAATCGGTATTTCATCATTGGCGAGGGCAATCTCCGCCTCCTTCAGGGCTTCCCTCATAAACATCGCTTTTTCCTCTATCGTGTAGTCCATCTCTTCCTTCTTCCTTTTAGTTTCTTTGTTCATTATACCATAGGCAGCTTACGACTCACAAAAAAAGCCGCCGATTGGGCGACTCTTATGGGAGATTATTATGAAAAAGTTTAGGAGGTTTAAACAAAGTTAGGAGGTCTTTGTTTATGCTTCTAGTATAGCTGGCCTATCTTAAATAAAGCTTAAGTTCTCTGAGTATTGATGATTTTGGAAATATCACCACTTAGAATCTCAAAAATATCTGACAAATTGCTGGCTTACTACTATCCGCTTTGTCGCAGAACCAACTATTGTGGCATCGCTCATCCTTTACGTAACTCAAGGATTTGGTCATAGCGCTCTTCTTCATCAATATGATGGGCTATTTCTAGTACCGTGATCGGCAAAGAAAAGATTAGGTCTCTAACCAGACGACTATTTTTTTCGTCCAAAGCTGATGTCACTTCGTCCGCTAATAAAATATCCTTCTCGCGTAAGAGAAAACGAGCCAACTCTAATCTGACACGCTGACCTCCTGAAATGTTTTCACCATTATTATGAATTTCTACATTCAAAATATCCTGAAATTCATCTATTAAGCCAACTCGGTCCAATACCTCCAATAATTCATGGTCCTGAAAAGGCTGACCAAAAGTTAGATTATAGCGGATAGTATCGTTAAACAGGAAGGGATGCTGGCTAATTAAACCGATATTCCCTTGGAAATGACTCGTTATTTGATTTCCATCATACTGAACGAAAATGTCACCCTCATCACATACTTCTTCTCCTAAAATCAAGCGAAAAAGAGTCGTCTTTCCAGACCCGCTCGGTCCTTTGATTAAGACCTTCTGACCTACTGAAATCGTCGCCGTCAAATCAGAAAAAAGCTGACGTTCAGCAAAACTTTTTGAAATATGATTTAAGCGCAACGATTCGAGATTTTCAACAAATTGATCCTTTGTCTCTTCGAAATCAGGTTCTTCCTCGATAATCTTAAACAGGCGGTTCGCAGTCGGCAAGGCACCTTGGAGATTGGCTGCACTGTACATCAGAGTTTGGATCGGTTCTACCAGCATCCCCGCAGCAACATACATAGAGATGAGGCTTGTAATAGAAATAGAATTTCCCTGTAAACTCAAATAAAAGCCTAAAGCAAGAGGAACAACCTGACTAAAAAAGACCATAAATCCATTAAAGAAAAAAATAATATTATGTGTGAAACAAAATCTTTGGATGGCTTTTTGATATTCTCCGTTTAAATCATTCACGCGCTCTTCATTCAGCCTCATGGCCTGATTAATCCGTAAGGTTTGGCTGCCTTGCATACTATCCGAGACAAGCCCATGTAATTTCGTTCTAAGCTTGGACCAGCTGTCTCCCGAATCTTGTAAACGACGATTCATGATGAACTGAGGAATAGGTCTCATAATCGTAAAAATGACAAAAATAAGTCCTAAGAGAAAATTTTGTGAAACAATATAAATGGCTGTAACAAGGGCGACAAATCCCCAACTCACCATAACATTTATATTTTCCAAATAATTATCGCCCACATATTCCATATCTTGAGTTAGCAGACTAACTTTTTCATCATTGGAAAATTTAGGATTCAATATGACTTTCTTAAATAAAAGGGCACGGACACTTTTGTTGATTTCTCTTCGGAATATATTGTGCGAATGGTTTGAAAACAGCATCAGACTATAAATAACAAGATAGACAGACAAACCAAATAAAACAAAATTGAGAATTTTTCCATAAGAAAGGCCGTCTTGATCTAACTTCAAGGCCTTCGTTAAAATCAGAGGTTGCGCCAACACCAAACCACTATTCACAATACGCCCTAAAAAAATAGGAAAAAGATACTTCTTATCAATGTACTTATAAATATTTCTCATAATTATCATCCATCAAAATAGAGGGCTAGCACAACCCTCTTCTCTAATTTATTTAAAATCGTGATTATTTACAATCACAATTATAGTTAAATACTCTAGGTTTAGCATTCATTTTGTCATCGAATTTGTTATTCACTTTAACCTTCACCGAAAATTACAATCTCCATGTGTCAAAATTGTTAGTTCCAATAATTCAGCATCTGTATCGCTTATTTTAGATAGATACTTTTCGACCTCATACTCACCCTCACTTAAATATTTATTTTTATCAAGATAAGCATGAAACTCTTTCCTAATCACATCATTGCTGTCGACTACTCTATTCAATTCATTCGTAAGAAAAAATGAATGATTGGTTTTAGTATTAAAATACAACGTACCATCATCAGTACTATATTTTAATATATATCGTGACAAATTCATATTATCACCTCTTAATCTGTGTGACTTAACCTACAGTAAGTATACACCGATAGAAATATTAAATAAAGCAATATTCAGCAGATTAGAAAAGTTCCAACTTTTAATATTTTGGAAAAGGTTATCCTATAAAAGCTGCAATTTCGCCAACTTCTTGAGCAATATAGGTGGCGCCGGCTTCTTCCAATTCTTCCCTGCTTCCAAAGCCATAAAGGACACCGATAGAATCAAGCTTTTGCGCTTGAGCGCCAAGCACATCGTGCTCCCTGTCTCCAATCATGATGGTATGCGCCAAATCTGTAATCCCATTTTGCTCCAAGGCATACTGGATAACATCGCTTTTTTTACTACGTTTTCTATCCATGGTCGCACCAGCGACAAAGTCAAAATAATCATACAAACCAAAGTGTTTGAGAATTTGAATGGAAAATTCTTCAGGCTTTGACGTAGCTACAATCAACTGTTTGCCAGCCTGCTTGAGAGAAGCCAGCAAGTCAGGAACGCCTAGATAGACCTCATTTTCATAAAGGCCTTTTTCGGAAAAATACTCATGATAGTAGTCAATGGCCTTTAAACATTCTTCCTTAGAAAATCCATAAAAGCGCTCAAAAGACTCCTGCAAGGGCGGACCGATGAAAACTCTCAATGCTTTCTTGTCTGGCACTTGAATCCCATATTTTCCTAAGGCATAGGCCACCGAGTTGGTAATCCCTAGTTCTGAATTGGTCAAGGTGCCGTCTAGGTCAAATAAAATCGTTTGATACATTTTTTCCTCTTTCTGCTTTCAAAAAGAGGCTGGGACAAAAGTCCTAGCCTCTCAATTGTCTTTGGATTGTCGAGCAAGACGCAGTGGTTGAGTGGGCTCTACTACGCTGATTTCATCAGCTTTTACAGCCCTACTCAACTGTGCGGAGGTGGGACGATGAAATCGAATTCTAACGAATGACTGATTTCTGTCTCACTCTCTTTTTTAAATTATTTACTTGACCAGACACTTTCAAGGATATTGGTTTGGTCACGATCTGGTCCGACTGAGAAGGTTGAAATGCGCACACCAACCAATTCACCGATCCGGCGGACATAGTTGCGGGCATTTTCTGGAAGCTCATCCAAGTGGCGCACACCGGTGATGTCTTCTGACCAACCTGGCAATTCTTCATAGATTGGTTTGCAACGTTTGAGTTGCTCCAAGCTGGCTGGATAGTGATCAATGCGTTCGCCATCTAAGTCGTAGGCCACACAGATTTTCACTGTATCTAGACCACTCAAAACGTCAATGGAGTTGAGGGAAAGGTTGGTAATTCCTGATACGCGGCGGCTGTGGCGCATAACAACGGAGTCAAACCAGCCCACCCGACGCGGACGGCCAGTCGTTGTACCGTATTCATGCCCCACTTCACGGATGCGCTCGCCCACTTCATCAAACAGCTCTGTTGGGAATGGTCCATCACCGACACGGCTAGTGTAGGCTTTACATACACCGACAACCTTGTCGATCTTGCTTGGGCCGACACCTGATCCGATGGTCACCCCACCTGCAACAGGGTTTGATGAAGTAACAAACGGATAAGTTCCTTGGTCGATATCCAGCATAACCCCTTGAGCTCCTTCGAAGAGCACGCGCTTGCCGTTATCCAAAGCATCGTTCAAGATGACAGAAGTATCGGTTACATATTGCTTGATTTGTTGACCATATTCATAGTATTCTTCGAAGATATCGTCAAATGACAGAGCCTCTGCATCATAGAGTTTGGTAAATTGACGGTTCTTTTCTTCCAAGTTGATGCGAAGACGTTCCGCAAAGACGTCGCGGTCCAAAAGGTCCGCAATCCGGATTCCCACACGCGCAGCCTTGTCCATGTAGGCTGGTCCAATCCCTTTGATGGTCGTTCCGATTTTGTTGTCGCCTTTAGACTCTTCTTGGAGACGGTCCAATTCGATATGGTAAGGAAGGATGACATGGGCACGGTCAGAGATGCGAAGGCTGTCCGTTGATACTCCTTCTTCATGGAGATAAGCCAACTCTTTGACCAATGATTTAGGGTTGACCACCACGCCGTTTCCGATGACAGAGATCTTTTCAGGGAAGAAGATACCAGAAGGAATCAAGTGCAACTTGAACTTTTTGCCGTCGATTACGATGGTGTGTCCGGCATTG
>NZ_JAJNSA010000019.1:0-33454 GCF_027497875.1 Streptococcus sp. SM3
CACCTTGATAACCACGCGCCAAAGCAAAGTATTGTTCAAGGTCTGTCAAATCCAAGTTTTGAACAGATGCAGGCACGACGTTGAAAAGGAAGGCTGCATCAAGAAAATTGTCGTAATGTGAGAAGTCATTTGAAGGAATCTCTGAGATGCCTTGCTCTTTGACAATGTTCCAGTGTTTTGCACGCAAGTCTTTGGTAGCTGCCAAGAGCTCGTCTGCTGAGATTTCTTTTCTAAAGTATTTTTCAGTTGTAAATTTTAATTCACGGAATTCACCCAAACGTGGGAAACCGATAATTGTAGTTGACATGTTGTGTCCTCCAAAAATTCTAATTGACACTATCATATCAGAAGATAGCCATCTTGTATAATTGCTTTTACACGAATTTTGATATAGGTAAAAACTATAACACGGATTTAATAGGCCTTGGGACCAGAGATCAAAAGCAAAAACTAGGACTGCTTATAAATATTTCCTATAGCCCATGCATTACCGAACCATTTTTGAGCGGATTCTGCTAGAAGAACAACCCCTAAAAAGCAAAACAGGCCTTCTCTATTGAGAAAGACCTGCTTTTATAAGGAGGTTCGTTCCTTAATTTTTCATTTGCTTCATTAGGCTAATTTGACACAGAAGGCATCCCAAGGGGCTAACTTGCCCGATTCGAGGACTTGCTCCACCTTGGTATTGGCAATGAGAACCTCTTCAACCCCATTGACAAGCGGTAAGTCTTGCTCTTGGCTTGAAAGATTGACAACAACCAAATAGGCTTGGTCTCCTTCTACCCGCTTGTAAGCAAAAACCTTGTCTACTGCGTCCACCAATTCATAATCAGCCGTCACAAGCCAAGGATGCTCTTTTCTCAAGGCCACCAGAGCTTGGTAGGTATAGAAAATGGAGTCTGGATCTGCTAGAGCAGCCTCCACATTGATCTCTTTGTAGTTTGGGTTGACAGCAAGCCATGGTTGACCTGTCGTAAAGCCAGCTTCTGCTTCATCATTCCACTGCATCGGTGTCCGTGCATTGTCCCGACCAATATGGCGGATCTGATCCATGATCACTTCGAGTGGCACTCCTTTTTCTAAGGCTTCATGGGCATAGTTGATTGACTCGATATCTTCCACATCCTCGAGGGTCTTAAATGGATAATTGGTCATCCCAATTTCTTCCCCTTGATAGATATACGGAGTTCCCTTCATCAAGTGAAGCAGAATAGCTAAAGCCTTGGCAGATTTGACACGGTAGTCGCCATCATCCCCCCAAGTTGACACAATCCGTGGGAGATCGTGGTTGTTCCAAAAGAGGGAATTCCAGCCTTCGTCTTTTCCTAATTCCGTCTGCCACTTGGTGAAAATTTCTTTCAATTTTGGCACATCCAATTCCTTGGCGTAGTGCCATTTTGGTTGACCCGGTTGGTATTGAAGACCAATGTGTTCAAATTGGAAGACCATGGACAATTCTTGATTTTTTGGATTGGAATATTGCTTAGCAATCTCTGGAGTCGCTCCCCAAGTTTCTCCCACGGTGAGCAGATCCTTATCGCCAAAGGTAGCTTGATTCATTTCCTTCAAATAAGGATGGAGCATGGGACCATTGCTGATGATTTCCTGATCTGGGATCTTACCGATCATATCGATGACATCCATACGGAAGCCACCAATTCCCTTGTCAATCCAGAAATTCATCATGTCATAGATCTGATGACGAAGCTCCTCGTTTTCCCAGTTGAGGTCTGGTTGCTTCTTACTGAAGTTATGCAGGTAGTATTGGCCTGATGCTTCATCAAATTCCCAAGCAGAGCCACTAAAAGCAGAAATGATGCCATTGGGCTCATCGCGCCAAATATAGAAATCCCGCTTTGGACTGTCTGGGTTTTCACGCGCCTCGATAAACCAAGCATGCTCATCAGAGGTATGGTTGACCACCAAATCCATGATGATTTTGATCTTGCGTTTATGGCCTTCTGCGATCAATTCTTCCATATCTTCCATGCTACCAAAGATGGAGGCAATATCCTCGTAATCCGAGATGTCATAGCCGTTATCGTCCATGGGACTCTTGTAGACTGGTGAGAGCCAGATCGCTGTAACCCCTAATTTTTCCAAGTAGTCTAGCTTGCTCGTGATCCCCTTGAGATCTCCGATGCCATCGCCATTACTATCCTTGAAACTCTTTGGATAAACTTGGTAAATTACGGCATTATGCCACCATTTTTGTTCCATTTTTTCTTCTCCTTTATGATTGTGAAATCACTTTCATCATACAAAAATAGGGGTAAAATTGCAAGAATTTACAAGTCTTCATTCTCTTCACTGGAATAAATCACTTCAAAGAGACGTTGACGCAAACCTTCCTCTAAAGGTGTAATGATCTTCATCAACTGTTTCCAATCCTTGGCTGTTGAACAAGCCGCAAATAATTCATTCTTCCTATCGTAGGCCAGGTTGGCAGATTTCAAGAGCTCAAACATCCGATCTTCTTTTGCAGTAGGACGCGATTGCAGCTCACCCATCGCAATTTCTTGACTTTGATTGTCTACTAAGATAGGGGCTGTCTCTAAGGTATGGAGGAAGAACCGGTGCTGTCTCTTTTCAGGAAGCAGCGTTAGATCACCTGTTAAATCCAGCCTAATCTTTCTTTCATCCCAATTGACAGTTAGGCGGGTTTCAACCCTGTTATCTCCTTCTCCTTCAACGAGTACGAAGGAACGATTGTCACCTGGGAAAAGATGCCAGTCCAGCATTTCTGGGAGCTCTACCCCTGTCTGCGGTTGTGCATCCATAGGGATGATGGCTCCTGCACGCGCAAAGACCGGAATATCCTGGCTAGCTCTAAAGACTGTAAGCTTGCCTTTTCCTTCGTACTTCCAATCATGGAAGAAATCATACCAAACTCCGTCTGGGAACCAAACACTCACAGAAGCACTATGAAAGACCGGATCCAGCGATTCGGTAATTGGGGCCACCATGAGTTCACTACCAAAGAAATATTGATTTTTAGCCTCATAAGCCTCTTCTTCGTTTGGGTAATGGTAATAGAGGGGCTGAACCAAAGGCAGTCCTTCTTCATGCGTCGCCACATTCATGGTGTAAAGATAAGGCAGTAAGCTGTGACGCAGGCGCAAATACTGCTTCATCCAGCGACAAGTCTCAGGCGAGTAAAACCACGGTTCCTTGCTGTTAAAGGCATTACAAGAACTATGGAGACGATTGATCGGGCTAAAGACCCCAAACTGCAACCAGCGAAGAGCCAAGTCTTCATCATAGTAACCCCGCATATGGCCACCAATATCGTGACTCCACCACGTATAGCCGATATTTGAAGCTGTGCTGGTAAAATAGGGTTGAAAGGCTAGGGATTCCCAAGTCACAATGGTATCCCCTGAAAAACCGATCGGATACCGGTGGCTGCCAGGACCCCCATAACGCGATAAGATGAGACCAGCTTGGCCTTTTCGGCAATTGTCTAGATAATGATAGTGATTTAACAACCAAAGGGGATCCATCTTGCCATGACTTCCCTGTTGCCAATCAATCCACCAAAAGTCGACTCCTTGATTTTCCAAGGGATGGTGGACATCTTCGAAATAAGCTTCGCGAAAGGCTGGACTGTAAAAGTCAAAGCTAGCCGCTTCTTCTTTTTCCGCATCTAATCCCAAGCGTTTTGCGACCTTGGGGTAAGCATCTTCGAAGGCGCGAATTCCATCTGCTGGATGGACATTTAAGGTCACCTTTAAACCACGCTCATGCAGACCATGTAAGAAGGCAGCTGGATCAGGAATCAAGTCCCGGTTCCAACTATAGCCCGTCCAACCACTTCCAAAGCGAGCAGGAATTGCTGTCTTGTGCCAGTCCATATCGATCACACTGACAGCCAAAGGCACCCCTTCAGCTTTGAAACGATCCATTAAATCTGTGTACTCCTGACTGGTATAAGGCCAATACCGACTCCACCAGTTTCCCAGAGCATAACGTGGCAAGAGGGGTGGTTGTCCCGTCAGATGGTAAAAATCTTTCAAGGCCCCTAGATAATCGCGCCCATAACCGAAGAAATACAGATCCACTTCTGAACATGGCCGTGCTCTAAATCCGCTTTCGACATCATACAAGTAGGAACTGGAATCGTCCAAAAGAGCATAACCGGCCTTGCTCAAGATCCCATCTTCCAACTCCATAGCTCCATCGACCTCGTCAAGCGTCCGACTGGTACCTTTCAAGGTCTCAGGCTGATCTCCATAGTGCCACCGGCTACCATAGACTGCATACTGACCCTTGAGCTCAATAAAAAGCCGATCCGGTGTAAAAGGTCCCTTTTCAAAATGAAGGTGGAGATGCTCCGTATGCAGATCGAGGACCTCTTCTGTCTCTACGACCTCATAAGCAACAGGTCCAAAATCACGATTTTGCACAACTTGCGTCTGACCATCTTCAAAAACACCATCCTCTGAGTATTCTAAGCGAACCAAAGATTCCGTTAATACGGAGATTCGGTAGTTATCTCCCTGTATCACTGATCCTGCCATTTGTCTTTCCTCCTCTTTTTATAGGGCATCTGACTGCCCGCTTTTTATCTGCTCCGCCTCTCCGTGTAGGCGTTTACGATTTTACTATAGCACTCAAAAAAAGGCCTGTCAACACCTGACAGAGCCTTTCCTAAAATTTTATAAGATCAACTTCCCCAATGGATCAAGAGATACATGAGACTAGATCCAAACATATCTGCCAAGGCATGCATGAGGAAAAATGGCAAGAGATTCTTGACGACTTTCTTGTACATGAAGTAATAAAAGAGTCCATAAATGACGCCAATCACAAGGGCCCAGAGAAGCCCTTGATAGGTGTGGAAAGAAAAGCGGATCAGGGTTGAAAAGGCCAGTGCCTTCCACTTATTCTTTTCACTTACCGAAGTCATTAAGCCCAAAAAGAAAAATTCTTCATAAAATCCATTAAGCAAGCCATAAGCAATCGCCATAGGGCTTAAAGCCATGAACTTATGGATGATCTGAATGGGGTCGATATAGGGCCAAAGACTCGGACTTAGGTAATTGTGTTCACCCGAAACCGTTGAGATTACATCCCCAAAAAGTCCCATCGCTGCAAAGAGCAGGGGCACCCAGATCAAGGTGGACCACTTAAAGCGGATCGGCAATTGTTTAAAATCAAAGCGACGAAGCAGCAAGTAAAGAAGAGCTAGAGCCAGTAAGATCAACTGCAAGGTCATATTGCTGGAATAAGCAGCTCCTTCACTTGCAGTATTGCTACTGTTTGTGGCTACTGCAGTCTGCGCGACTGGCTGAAAACTGGCTAAAAACAGCTGGGTCGAGCGGATAATGAATTGCCCAAAAAGAATGGCTGTCACAATACCAATATCAAACCATTTGAGTTCTTTTAAGGGCTGTTTGGGTCGTATTCTGTTAAAAAATATCATCTTTCATCCTTCTATTCCCACAATGGAAGTATTTTTGTTTCTCTTACTTTAGCAATCAATGCTTAAAGAAGAGTTAACCTAGAAAAGAAAAAAACGACCTTTGGGCCGTTTCCATTACACTATTAGTCTAACAAATCTTGGATTCTATCTAAATATTGGTTGTCTGTCACTGCCATCACGCGCACCCCTTCAGGCCAGATAAAGTCGGGACCAATCTGAATATGAAGCGGTTGGTCTTCCGCATCTCGATAGCCGATAATATTGAGATGGTACTCCTCTCTGACAGCCAAGTCCTGAAGGCTTTTTCCTACCCAGCTAGCTGGAACCGTAAACTCAGCCACCACCACTGCTTCATCCAACTGGAAGACTTCAATCCCGTGTTGGAAGAGGATCATCTTAGCTAGAGACATCCCCGCTTCTACCTCTGGTAGGATGACCAAATCAGCTCCAATCTTCTCAAGGACTTCCTTGGTCACTTCATTCTTGACCTTGGCAATGACGTGCTCGACGCCAAGTGCCTTACAGTGCATGACCGCCAGGACACTTGATTCCAAGTTTTCTCCCGTCGCAATGACGACTGTGTCACAGTTCCCAATATCTGCCGCATCCAAGAGGTCCATTTCCGTAATGTCTCCAACAATCCCAGTTGTAATCATAGGTTCATACTGGTTGATCACATCTTCGTGATCGTCAATTGCGATGATATCCACATCCTGGTCCTGCAGGGTTTTTAAGACACTCTGTCCAAAAATCCCTAAGCCCAGAATTCCAATGGTTCGATTTGCCATAAGTCTCTCCTATCCGATAATGATGTCTGCCTTGGCATACTGCAAGGCATCTGCCTTTTTGGCTTTGTAATTGTTCAAGCTGACCATAAGGGTCAAGGGACCGATCCGACCGATAAACATGAGCACCATGATGATCCCCAGCCCTGCTCCATTTAAGGTCGAGGTCACATTGGCCGTTACGCCCACTGTCGCTAAAGCCGATACCACCTCAAAGACCAAGTACAGAAAACGTTGACCATCCGGCGTCACAAGACAAAGGCCAAAGAGCCCCAGGATAAAGGTCAACTGGAAGATTACCGCTGTCCCCAAAGAGCGTTGCACCAAGTCTGGTGCGATGGTACGCTTACCCAAATTGGTATGTGGTAATCCAAGTAATTCCTTGCGAGCTAAGAGGATCAAGACCAAGAAGGTGGTGATCTTCATCCCTCCTGCTGTCCCACCTGGTGCACCACCTAAGAACATCTGGAGGATATAGACAAAGAGTGTCACAGGTCGGACTGCTGTATAATCCAGTGAGGCAAAGCCAGCCGTCCGCATACTGACCGTTTGGAAGAAGCTGACCAAGATCTTCTCTCCCAATGGAAGGGACCCAATCGTTGCTGGATTATTAAACTCTGTCAAAAGACTAGTCACTGTCCCAAAGAGAAGGATAGCAGCTGTCAACCAGAGAACCACCTTAGTATGGAAACGAAGAGTCCGTCGTCCCGATTGGTTGCGGGCCTTGGTGGCTAGGTCAAACCAGACCATGAAGCCCAAGCCTCCGGTAATGATCAGAGCAGATAAGGTCATATTGACCAACCAATCGGTCTGGAAACTCATCATACTATCGCCCCCAAAATTATCAAAGCCTGCATTACAAAAGGCGGAAACTGCGACAAAGATGGAGTTAAAGATCCCATGGCCCCAGCCAAAGCGAGGAATAAAGCGAGTCATGAGGAGCAAGGCCCCGACACCTTCGATGGTAAAGGTGGTAATAAAGATGGAGCGGACAAAACGGGTCAAGCTTTGATTATTGCTAAAGCTAAAGCTGTCCCGAATAGTCTGCCGGTCCTTGAAACTGAGCTTTTGGCGACTTTCCATAAAGAAGAGACCAATAAAGGTCAAAATCCCTAGGCCTCCAATCTGAATCAAGAGCATACAAATCAATTGCCCCCAGCCATTATAGGTCGAAGCCACCGACTGGGTAAAGAGCCCTGTCACACAGACCATAGAGACCGCGGTAAAGAGGTGGTCGATGTAGCCTGCTGTTGAGCTTACTTGCTGGACAAAGGGCAAACTCAGTAAGAGAGAGCCTATCAGGATAACCAAGGCAAAGCTGAGAAAGATCCGCCTTGCTGGAGACAAGCGAGTCAATTTGGCCCGCCATTGTTTAAAAT
Organism: Streptococcus sp. SM3; assembly: GCF_027497875.1. Next base: position 7,590 of record NZ_JAJNSA010000019.1, read on the forward strand.
ATGATTTCACTAACATAGCTTCATTGTATCATAAAAAGAGAATAGACCTACAAGTAATGAACCATTTCTAGGCATAATTCTAAGGCCTTCTCAAATGCTTCAGAGCCCCAGTCACGCTGGTCATAATTTTCCAGATCTGCAAGAGAATCTGCGGTAAAGAGAAGCAAGCCCCAAATTGCCTCACGAAGCTGGGCGACTGCTGCAAGCGATGCACACTCCATCTCCACCACACTACACCCTTCTTCAATCCGATAGGCCACCTTGTCAGGCGTTTCCCTATAAAAGCCATCGGTCGACCAGGTCATGACCTCTTGATAAGGAATTTCTTTTCCTTTCAAGACCGTTTCAATAGCGGTCAGTGCACGACTATCCACTTCGATATAACGGGAAGGCGCTACATAATGGTAACTAGCTCCCTCATCTCGCAAGGCCTTGGTAGGGATCAAGAAGGCATTTTCTTCTATGTCCACCAAGACCCCACAGCTACCTGCCGATATAATCTTCTTCACCCCATAGCCAATCAACCAATCCATGAATTGGGCAGCAGCTGCAGATCCAACTGGCGCTTGGGCCAAGCAGATTTCCTCTCCTTGGTGCTCCATGACATAGACCGGATAGGTCTTGGTAGCTGAGACAAAGCTAGCTACTTGTTTGGCTCCGACAGCTTTGGCAAAGCGCTCAATCTCATCCTCCAGGAAAGCATACACACATTTTTCAGGTAGGTGCAGATCAAGTCCCTCATGGGTCGGCATAATGACTGCCTGCGGGTTGTCATCAAACTCTAAAATAGGAATTTCATGTTTATGGATCATCGTTTCTCCTTTTTGACGGGTATTTCTTTGATGACACGGGCTGGATTTCCTGCAAGGACCACATTGTCTCCAAAGGATTTTGTGACCACTGCTCCTGCGCCAGCGACCACATTGTCACCCAGCGTGACACCAGGGAGAATGGTGACCCCTCCTCCTGCCCAGAAATTGTCCCCAATCGTAATCGGAGCTCCGTACTCGAGACCAGAATTGCGCTCGTCTGGATCCAGTGGGTGCAAGGGTGTCAAAAATTGGCAATTGGGACCAATCATGGCATTCTTTCCAATCGTAATGGGACAGATATCCAACATGGTCAAATTGTAATTGGCATAGAAATTTTCTCCCAGATGGATATTGACCCCATAATCTACAAGAACCTGTCGATTAAGATAGAGGTTTTCACCGGTTGAACCAAACCACTCTTTGATGATAGCTGCCCCTTTTTTAGGATCCACCTCTTGGTTAAAAGCTTCTTGTTTCTCCCGAGAGGCTTTTGCCAAAGCCCGTAATTCAGGGTCCGCAGGTCTATAATAGTCACCCGCAATCATTTTTTCATATTCACTGGCCATAAGGAAACCTCCACGTTATTTTGACATATTATAGCAGAATTTCCCCTTTAAAACAAACGTCAGAATAAGGCTTTACAAGAAAAACGATCATAAATACTTAAAGATAATTAAAAACACTTGCATTAACTTAATAAATGATGTAGAATATAGGCAAGAACAGAAACAAGGAGCGATCTCATGTATCAGGAACAACGACTCGAAAAAATATTAGAACTCTTAGAAGAGCGAAAACAGCTATCGGCTAAAGAAATGGTCGACTATTTCAAGGTCTCAAAAGATACCATCCGTCGAGACTTCGCTCTCCTTAGCCAACGCCAGCTGGTCCGCAGGACCCACGGTGGGCTCCTTCCCTTAAACAAAGAACCTGGCCCTTCTTATCTAGACCGTAGTCAAAAGGCTAACAAGGAAAAGACTACCATGGCTCAAAAGGCCCTGCAATTGATCCAAGATGGACAAGTGATCTTTCTCGACGTTTCCACCTCGATGACCCTGCTTGCTGGCTTGCTTAACAAGGAAGTCACAGTCTATTCGCATTCCCTTGACAATGCCATCCAGCTCAGTAGCCATTCCCAGGTTGACTTTCATCTTTTAGGAGGAAAATTCTACCCTAAAAACCGCTTTTACTATGACGCGAATCAAGCACAAATACTGGACAATCTTCGCTTTGATCTCGCTTTTTTTGGAGCGAGTAGCTTAGCCAATGGTGAAGTCACCTTTGAGGATGCTGAAGACGTTGCAGTCAAATCCCTCGTCTTTGAACGATCTCGCACCAAGATCCTTGTGGCAGAAACTTCTAAATGGACGAAAAATGCCAACTACTATCTCGCTCGTCTCAAACAATTTGATTATTGGATTACCGACCAAAAACCAAGCCCTGAAATCCTGAAACAAGTCGGCAACGAAACCAGTATTCTCTACTAGGAGGTAAGTTTATGTCTCACATTCGTCTCATCATTAGCGATATCGATGGCACTATTTTAAATGATCACCATCAGATCGATCCAGAGTTGGCATCATTGATCCCGGATTTAAAGCGCGAAACCATTCCTTTCGTGCTGGCCTCTGCTCGCTCTCCAAAAGGGATGGCTCCTATTGCCAAAGAGCTCGGCATAGAGGACTGTCCTATGGCCTGCTACAATGGAGCCTTAATCCAAAAAGGAGAGCAGGTTCTGTTTGAGCATCCCTTAGACAAGATTGAAGCCCGTCAATTTATTGATTGGGCCAACCAACACTTCCCTCAAGTTTCGATCAACCTCTATAGTGGAAAAGACTGGATGACCGATCATCTCGACCAATGGAGCCAAGAGGAAGCCCGGATTACAGGGGAAAAACCTCATATTCTCCCCCTATTGGATCCTTTGCTGGATACGACAAAGCCCCTCCACAAATTGCTCTTAATTGGAGAACCAGAAGAGATCCAAGCCCTCTATCGCACGATTTCTACCAACGACTTCCCTTCTACCGCCTTTTATCTCTCCAAAGCCAACTACCTAGAAGTTACTGCTAAGCACGTCTCTAAAGAAGATGCTCTGGTTGAGCTCGCCAATCACTACCACTTAAGCTTAGAAGAAGTCCTCACCCTGGGGGACAACTTCAATGACCTTCCTATGCTCAAAAAAGCAGGCATCGGTGTCGCTATGGGCAACGCTCCGCAAGAGGTGAAAGACGGAGCAGCAGTCGTGACAAAGACCAACAATGAAAACGGGGCTGGGCAAGCGGTTGAAACCTATGTGTTGATCTAGTCATCCGTTTAAAAAAGACGTCGAGTATAATACCCGACGTCCTTTTTAACGAATGTATAGCACTAAAACTACATCCTTTTCATATAAATGCTATCCCAACAATGTCTGCAGAATTGGAACCACAATCACAAATAAGACTGTGCTGAGAGTGACCACATTCGTTGAAAACTCAACATCGCCTTTACCTTGATTGGCAAGGATAGGAAGAACTGCCAAGGCTGGTGTTGCTGATTGAATCATAAAGGTTCTAAATTCTGGTGCCACCATATTTGGAGAGAAGAACTTCAGAACCAAGAGCATGATGACCGGTGCAAGAATAAAACGACCAACCAGTGTGATAATGGTATCTTTATCAAAGCGAATGGTGTTCAAACCTGCCTTAGCTAGGACGATACCGATATAGACAAGAGATAAGGGCGTTGTTAAACTGCCAATATAAGTCAAGGTGCTTTCCGCAAAACTTGGAACAGGAATACGCAACACCAAAAAGACGAGGGCTACGAGAAAACCTAATAAAGGAGCTGGGAAAAGCTTCTTCCAATTAAATTTTTGAGCCTGTTTTGAAGCCCCTTCTTTACTATCAGAAGTCATTAGATAGACACCTAATGTCCAAGTAGATACTGTATTTGTAATATAATAAACCAAGAAGTAAGGAAGGGCTTGATTTCCAAACAAAGCGATATTTAAAGGCAAACCAATAAATATGGTATTGGCATTAACAAAGGTATTAATCATGGTTCCTCGACGACCCGGGCGCACTTTAAAAACTTTCACTGCGATAAAGGCCGCTAGGTAACCAAGAATGAAGGCGATAAAGGTATACAACAAACCGCCAGACAAGCTAATCAATTTATCTAAAGTTAAATATTTAAGAACAGAGGTAAAAATTGCAACAGGCATGGCCACGTTCATAATCAGTTTAGATAGGTCATTTCCGAAGCTCTCTTGAAACCAACCGCGGACTTGCAAGAAATAACCAAGAATGATGATGACGATAATGGGTACAATACTCTGAATTGAAGTTAAAAAGATTTCCATAGTCTCCCTTTCTATCTAACAAGACATACACAAAAGGTGTACGAGGCATCCCGTCGCACTCGTACACCCCATTCCCATTTACTTATTTATATTCTGGGTACCATTTCAAATCACGGACCGCTTTAGCCATATCTGTTTCTTGAGCACGCGCAAGACCTTGTTCTTGCGCTTTTTTAGCAACTGCTTCTGCTACTTTGATAGACACATCAGCTACATACTTGAATGGAGGTAAGACTGGTGCTCCTGGTTCGCCTGGATTGACAATACCACTCAATGAATGTGCGGCAGCTCCAATCATTTCATCCGTCAACAGACTCGCTTCAGAAGCCAACATACCAAGTCCAAGACCTGGGTAAATCAGGGCATTATTCGCTTGACCAATCACATAGTCCACCCCTTTATAGGAAACTGTACCAGCTGGAATTCCTGTTGCAACAAATGCTTTTCTGTCTGACCATTCGATCAAATCTTTGGCACTTGCTTCAGCTAGTTTGGTTGGGTTTGACAATGGGAAAATGATAGGACGTTCTGTGTTTTCACACATAGCTTCAACAATTTCTTTTGTGAAAGTATTTGGCTGAGTCGAAGTTCCCACAAGAATAGTTGGCTTAACCGTCTTCACCACTTCAAGAAGGTCTGTCAACTGATCTGCATTGGCAAAATCAGAACGTTTCTTAGCAAATGGTTTTTGTTGTGGCGTTAAGTCATCCATGTCATCAAAGAGGAGACCTTGTTTATCCACCATAAAGAAGCGTTTATAGGCTTCTTCTTCAGGCAGACCTTCACTAACCATTTCACGAAGGACACGAGAAGCAATCCCTGCGCCAGCAGTTCCACCACCATAGCAGAGGTAAACTTGATCCGTTAATTTTTCACCTGTAATATCCAATGAACCAAAGATACCTCCAAGGGTTACGATACCAGTTCCTTGGATATCATCGTTAAAGGTTGGAATTTGCTTCCGGTATTTTTCAAGGATGTTGGCAGCGTTTAAGCGACCGAAATCTTCCCAGTGCAGATAGAGTTTAGGGAAGAGACGTTCTGCAGTTTGAACAAATTGATCGATAAAATCATAGTAACGATCACCACGTACACGTTCGTGGCGATTTCCCAAGTAATTAGGGTTGTTACGCAATTCTTCACGGTTGGTACCTGCATCAATGACCAAAGGAAGCACCATTGAAGGATCGATTCCTGCAGCTCCAGTATAGACCATCAGTTTCCCAACAGAAATATCGACACCATTTGTTCCCCAGTCTCCAATACCAAGAATACCTTCTGCATCTGTCACAACAATAAGACGAATTTCACGGTCCCCTGCTGCATTTTTCAAAGTTGCTTCGATATTTTCAGGATGATTGATATCAAGATATGCGGCATATTGTGGATCTACAAAGAGGTCGCTATAGCCTTCTATGGTATCAGCAATGGTTGGGTCGTAGACAATGGGATTAAATTCTTCCAAATGTTGAGCAAACAGGTAATAGAAAAGGGTACGGTTGGTATTAAAAATTTCCATTAGGAACAAACGTTTTTCCAAATCGTTAACCTTTGTTTGCATTTGCGCATAAGTTTGCGCTGCTTGTTCTTCAATGGTTTGAACGTAAGGTGGCAGGAGGCCAATGAGACCTAGTTTCTGACGTTCCTCTAAGGTAAAGGCAGTTCCCTTGTTAAGGAAAGGGTTGTTTAAAATATCATGTGCAGTCATCATGTGACCTCCTTATTTATTTTATTCTATTATAACACTTATTTTCTTTAAATGACACTTTGTTATGTATATGATACAATATGAATGAATCAGGCAATGAATGTTCAGGCGATGCAACCGAAAATGATGCGATTTCAAAAGATAACAAAATAATAGGTTTATCCATCACTTCCTAGATAGTCACGGTCATCTCTTAAAAAAGCCTGTTCCTTTCCACCTTTTAGAAGGTTATTCTCATCAAAAGATCCACTGTTTTCAGGTATTCTTTTTTCTCCTTCTAATGATCAATACCTATAAAATCCATAGATAATAAATCCAAAATATGTTTGTTATAAAATACTTTGTTTTGTTTAAGGTGTTATTTTTGTCATTTAAAACTTGTATTCTGGTTACATGAAAACAAAACATTATTTACAACGGTATATAGCGCAAAAGGTCAAATATTTGCGAAAAAAACAAAACATGAGTCAAGAGGAGCTATCGGAACGGGCAGATCTTGGATTAAAATACATCAATCAATTGGAAAATCAAAACGTGAATCTGACCATTCACAGTCTTGAAAAAGTCATTTCTGCTCTTGAGTTAACGCCTGAAGAATTCTTCAATTTTAATTCACTTGAATCATCTTCAGATCCTAACGACAATCTTTCACTTAAGAGAGTAAATATGAAAATTAAGCAACTTCCAGTTGGAAAAAGGGAGAAGATCCTAACGATTTTTGAAGATCTTTTAGATAGCCTTTAATGGTCCTCTGACTCACCTCAGATTGTAACAAACAAAAAATCATATAGTCAAATTAGCTATCACGGATAATTTTTGCTTATCCATGTCTGTCTATTTAGAAGAGGGAGCCCAATGAATCTTAAGGACTTTTATTATTTTCTTGATCTTAGTCAACAGCAATCCTTTACTGGGGTTGCCCAAAAACACGGGATCAGTCAACCATCCGTTTCCTATGCGATTAAACGACTAGAAAAGGAATTTCACTGCCCATTAATTGCGCACGATCCTTCTCACCGTACTTTCAAATTGACGCCCCAAGGAGAAATCTTGCTACGACATATTCAAAAGGTCTTACCTGAGATTCAAGGGGCCAAAAAAGAGATCCTCCGGAGTCTCTCTCAATTCAATACGATTGGTTTCCCACCAATCATCATTGACTATCTTGTCCGAAAACAACCTGCCTTTATCAGTAATGTTGCAGCTCTTCAAAGTATCCATCCTGTCCAAGAAGGGTCTGTTGAACTTTTAGAAATGCTTTCCAAAGGAGAACTAGATGCTAGTTTTTTAGGGAGTTTAGAACCGATTAAAGATCATCGCTTCCAGGTAAGAGAAATGGCCAAACGAGATCTCTTCTATATCCTTCATCACAACCATCCACTAGCCTCCAAAAAAGTATTACAATTTTCAGACGTCATCGATGAAGATTTTATCATTCCAGATGAGCACTTTGTTCATTTAAAAGCCTTTGAACAGTTGAATGAGCGCTATCACCATGAGGCTACGCCCTTCTTTCAGACGGATGATATTCATCTTCTAAAACAACTCCTTCGGAAACAAGTTGGAATTAGCTTACTAGCAGATCTTGTACTAACAGATGGTGAAGAAGAACTGATCGCGATTCCGATGTCAGAAAATGAACGGATTAGTTTTTTCGTTTCACTAGTTGAACCGAAGGAAAGTAATCTCAAACCGGAGGTCATCCAATTCTTTGAAAAATTACTAAACTAGTCGTAGTCCTTGTTCTTAGTGCTAATGCAGAAACATAAATAAAGTGACTAGCTAGTATTTTTTACGACTAAAAAATATAGTAGAAATGCCGATAAAATAAGGATTCCTGCAAATTTGTGGGAATCCTATTTTATTTTGCGTACTTTGTATATTTAAATTATTTTGTGAATATTTTTCTTGTTCGGTTTTTTATCAATAATTAGGGATATAAAAGTCGGCAAAACCCTTGATTATTATACCGTTGACAAGTTTTTCAAAAACCTGTATGATAGAAAAAAGTTTATTAAAAAGGGGACGTATTTTGAAAAAATATACTATTTCACGTAAACAAACTTTAACTTTAGCTTCCGTTGTTTTAGGAACGGTCTTCACAGGAACGACTATTGCTTCTGCTGATGACGTTGCACCTGCAACAACCCAAGTTGCTCCTGCAGCTACTACAGCAACAAAATCACCTATCACTGCTGCAACAGAAGAAATCAACGCCAAAGCCAATACACCAGTTGTTCCTGCTGATAAAGCAAAAACTGGAGATGTCATCGCTGTGGACGTCAAAAAAACTGGCCCATCTGCTAAAACAGACGGTGCAGACACCACCACTACCTCAACAGCAACCATCAAAACGACTAGCTTAGCCGATCAAGACACACCTGTTGGCACTTCAAAACCAGTCTCTTCTACCAAGACAGCTACATCAACCAAAGAAACAGCTGACTACACTGAGACAACAACTGAAACAGTCAACAAAACAACTGTAGTCGAAGTGACAAAAGAAGCCGATGTCGTCAACAAAAAAGAAGTCCAAGGAACATCAGACATCGTCTTTGTCATCGATAAATCAACTTCGATGGATTCACATATCAATGATACAATGAAGAATATCGAGTCCTTTGTTCGCAATCTATCTGCTAAGAAAATTCAAGCCCGTTTAGGATTAGCTGAATACGAAAGAGCTAGTGAAGTTAAATACCATGATTTCAATGGATCGAAGTTCACAAGTGATCCAGAAAGCTTCATTTCCGCCCTGAAAACCATCAAAACTGATGGCTACTATGAAAATGCTACTGTTCCATTGCATCATATCGCTACTTCAGGAGACTACAACTGGGGGACTGGGGCAAACAACCATCGCTTTGCTTTCTTGATTACAGATGAGGACATTGATCTTACAAAGGATACACCAACAAAAGAAGCGACACTGAAAGCCCTTCAAGATGCTGGTATCTCTTTGACAGTGGTTGGTGAAACACGTGAAAAAAAAGACTTTGATCCATTGGTCAATGGAACAAATGGTCTCTACCTAGATATCGACAAAAACTTTGCTAACTTGTTGAACGTTCAATTTGCCAATAAAGTCGTTGAAACCGTCCAAAAAGGTCGTGTCTTCAAGGTACAAACAGACAAGTATGAGTTGATCTCAAAAACTCATCGTGTGGCGAAAGCAAAACCACAAACACCTAGCATCCAAACGCCTGCAACACCGACTCCTACTCCTCAAAAACCGGCTGTTGTAACCCCTGCGAAACCGACCGTATTCACACCGGCTAAAAACGAGCCTGTGAAAACGGAAGTTTATATCGCACCAGCAGCTCTTCCTCAAAAAGAAGCAAGCCTTCCAAATACAGGAAGCAAGACCTCAATTGCTTTGACGACTCTAGGTCTTGGTCTTCTTAGCATGGGTGCTGCCTTTGGCCTCTCTCGTAAAACAAAGAAAGACTAACATGAAAAGCCTAATCCGTTGATTGGGCTTTTTATCACTCAAAATTTCCCCTTTGCTATTTTCATTAGAAAGCGGAAATCTTCAACTTCTACCAAGAAATTCTTGTCCTCCGCTATGATATAATGGGGACAGTACAAGGGAGGAAACCAATGTTACAAGAACTAGCCTTTACAGGCCAATGGAGACGCTATCAAAAACGCGTTCTCGATAAGAGTGACGCTTTTATGGCGGATGGCCATCTGCATTTGGTAGCAGCGCCTGGCTCTGGAAAAACAACCCTGGGAATCGAATTTATCAGACGCTTCGGCCAGCCAACCCTGATCTTAGCTCCTACGGTCACCATTCGTCAACAATGGGTCGACCGGATTGTCCAAGCATTCTTGAAAGATGAAAGCCAAGCGGAGCAATTGATCTCTCAGGACCTCAAACATCCTAAGCTGATTACAGTGGCTACCTATCAGGCCCTCCACCGCGCTATGAACCAAGTCGTCGGTCAATCGCAAGTCGAGGATACCGATGACCAGGCAGAGATTGAAACATTTGATTTCAAAGGCTTTGATATCTTTACTACTTTCAAAGCCATCTCACTCGGAACCCTTTGTTTGGATGAGTGTCACCACTTGCGCAATGAATGGTGGAAGAGCTTGGAAGCCTTTCGCCAAGCCTTCCCTGACTTAAAGATGATCTCCCTCACCGCTACCCCGCCTTATGAAGGGGACCCTGCCCTTTGGGATCGCTATATCCGCATGTGTGGTGAGATTGACGAGGAAATTACGGTTCCCGAATTGGTCAAGGAAGAGACCCTTTGTCCTCATCAGGACTATGTCTACTTCGCCTTTCCAACAAAGGAAGAGCAGGCTCAGTTGGACGCCTTTAGCCAACAAAAGAATGCTTTCTTGCAACAACTGACTTCCGATCCCCTATTTTGCCAATATCTCCAAAACTGCCAGGCCTTATCTGGTCAGATCAGCGATGATGAATTGCTCAATGAGCCCAAGTATCTCTCTGCCACCCTGATCTTTCTTCGAAGCAGGGGAATCGCCTTTCCTAAACGTTTCCAGGACCTTTTAGGAGCTAAAAAACTACCTGCTTTCACCATGGACTGGCTTGAAATTCTCCTACAAGGCCTGCTCTTTCAGGTTCCCCACTGGTACAATCTACCAGAAGAATACGAAAAGCAACTCCTCCATGAATTAAAAGCTGCTAGTTTAATCGATCGAAAACAAATCAAACTGGTCCGAAACAAAAAACAAGATCTCCTGCTGAATCAATCCCTCGGAAAACTCAATGCGGTTCGAGAAATTTTCAAGGCGGAATACCAGGCTCTTGGAAGCCAACTGCGCCAACTGGTTTTAACAGACTATATTCGCCAAGACTTTGAAGTTCATCTCGGGGATAAGGATGCCCAATTCACTCAGTTGGGAGTGCTCTCGTATTTTGAATCCATCCGCAGGGAAAGCATAGAGCTAACGACTCCTCCTGCAATCGCTGTCTTGACAGGTAGTATCGTCATCATCCCAACAGTTGCGAAGCCAAGATTGGAAGAGCTTCTAGGAGCAGATCGACTGACTTACCAAAATGTCGGCCAATTATCTCCTGATGACTTTCTCAAGGTTCGCTTGGTAGGTTCGCAACATGATTTGGTGACAGCTGTGACCCAGCTCTTTCAAGAGGGACTCATCCAAGTCGTGATTGGAACCAAGTCTCTTCTGGGAGAAGGCTGGGATGCTCCTTGTGTCAACTCCCTGATCCTAGCGAGCTTTGTCGGTAGCTTTATGCTCAGCAACCAAATGCGAGGCCGTGCCATCCGAGTGTGGCCTGAGGATCCAGACAAGACCAGTAACATCTGGCATCTGGTCTCTATCAACCTTTCCCTAAAGAAATGGTATGAAAAGTCCGATCTTGAAAAAGAAGAGATCGAAGCCATCACTGATCAGCTGAAACAATATAGTCCTGATCTGGAGCTCTTAGAAAGACGGATGAAGCAATTTTTAGGCCTCCACTACAAGGAACCCTTTATCGAATCCGGTATCGAGCGTCTGGCCTTTGACAATATCCGCTATACCAAGAAACAGTTGCAGAAACTCAACGAAGAGACCTTAGAGCGCTCCACTCATCGTCAAGAACTCCGGGATGGCTGGCAAAAAGCTCTTCCGATTCTGGAGAATATGGAGATTGCAAACGAGGTACAAGTGGATAAACACTTCCTGCCCCTGGCCCTATTTTTTGATGCTAGAAAGCTAGCTCGTTGGCTGACGGCCGCTACTTTGACCGATGCTTTCGCCAACCTGATTTACTATTCACATAGAGGTGGATGGAATACAGCTTCTCTTATTCTTCTATTCGTCTTAGCTGTTCTCGCACTCCTTGCTTGGCTACGCTACTACCTCTATAAGAGTCCTTATAAACGGCTAGAGGTCTTTGGCCAGGCCATTCACCAAGCCCTGCTCCTTTCTGGGCAGATTCAAACCCAGGAGACCCGCATCCAAGTGATCCGAGATAGAAAGGATGCCATCAACACGCTGATCTATATGAAGGGCGGAACCATGCGAGAGAAAGAACTCTTCTCGCAAACCATGATCGAATTTTTCGCACCGATTGAAAATCAACGCTATATCTTGAAAGCACAAGAAAAGGTATCCGATCAGACAGAATATTTCGCCGTGCCAAGCCTCTTTGACAAACGTAAAGAAGATGCCCAAGCCTTTGTCGAGCAGATTCGAAAGAGTATAGGTAAGTATGACCTGGTCTATACTCGAAGTACGGAAGGTCGTGCTGTTCTTTTAGATGCGCGCATCAAGGCCTTGGCTAACAAACAAGAGCGCACCTTCACTAAGAAACAAGTCATGTCGGATTTGAAGTAAAAATTTATTTCACAATAAAAGAAAAGTCTAGTAGATTCATTTCTACTAGACTTTTTCGTTACTCAATCACAATCATAGCCTTAATCGTCTTACGTTCATCCATATCTTTATAGGCTTGATCAATCTCATCCAAGCTATAGCTATGAGTAAAGACGCGACCTGGGTTGATGTCGCCATCAAGTACAGCCTTGAGCAAGAACTGCTTGTCATAGGTAGTAACAGAGGCTGCCCCACCTGCCACCGAAATGTTTTGGGCAAAGGTCGAACCAAGGGCACGATTATTGTAATGAGGGACACCGACAAAACCTAAACGCCCACCATTATGAAGCACCCCAAGGGCTTGATCAACAGCTGCTGCGGTACCGACACATTCAAGGGCCGCATCTGCTCCGCCACCAAGGATTTCACGGACCTTGGCAATGCCTTCTTCACCACGCTCCGCTACGACTGCTGTCGCACCAAATTCCAAAGCCATCTGTTGGCGGTCTTCGTGGCGACTCATGAGGACAATTTGTGACGCTCCCCGCATCTTAGCTGCGATCACTGCACATTGACCAACGGCACCGTCCCCGATGACCACTACTTTGTCACCAGGCTTCACGTCTGCTACACGCGCCGCATGGTAGCCCGTCGGCATGACATCTGCCAGCGTCAAGAAGGATTTAAGCATAGCTTCTGTATAATCAGACGGTTGCCCTGGAATCTTGACAAGGGCCCAATTAGCAAAGTGGAAACGGATGTACTCCGCTTGCACCCCATCAGACCAGTTGGTGCCGATATGACGGTCACACGTCCCATCATAGCCAGCACGACAAGCATCACACTCCCCACAACCATGGGTGAAAGGCGCGATAACAAAGTCTCCTGGTTTGACCGTTGTAATGGCTTCTCCGATTTCTTCGACAATCCCAATAGCTTCATGGCCACTATTTTGATGACCTGCTTCAATATCTGGATTGCGGTAACTCCATAGATCGGATCCACAGACACAGGTGCGAACGATGCGAATAATGACATCATCTGGCGCTTCGATGTGTGGACGCTCCACTTCTACAAGGCCCACTTGCCCAGCTTTTGTATAAACTGTTTTCTTCATAGGAACATCCTACTTTCTATTGCTTACTTATCTACAGTATACACTTTTTATCGAGCTTCTGCTCATACCAACTCGTCATTAATGGTGGTGATGATCATGCCCATGACCTTGATCAGTTTCCAGGTCTTCGATATTTCTCTTGTGAGCTCGGTGGGTTGCCAAGTCTTCATCCACTTCGATGGTGACATTTTGAAAGCCCCTCTCTTTGAGCAAGGCACGGATCGCTTCCTTGCAGACTTCCATATGCTCCATCCTCTTGAGACAAACATGAACAATAGCATTTTTCTCTAGTCCATCCATGGTCCAGAGATTGAGCTGATTGATACTAGCCACATGGTCCAACTGCTTCAAATCACTCTTGATCTTCTGGATATTCACTCCTTCTGGCACAGCATCCAGGAAAATCTTGAGCGTGCTCCAAAAACGTGGAATGGCTTTGGACAGAATAAAGAAGGAAATAGCAAGAGACAAGAGAGGATCTAGGATATACCAGTCAGTAAATCGGAGGACAATGGCCATCAGGATGACAGCGACCCAACCCAAGGTGTCTTCCAAAAAATGCAGGCTGAGAATGGATTCATTCTTGGTTTGCCCCTTGCGAATGACCAGACTCGCCAGCACATTGACACTGATAGCAATAATTCCCAACCAAAGAAGCCCTTCGTCATTGACGGGCTGAGGGTGGAAAAGCTTGCTTACATTTTCCAAAATCACCATACCAGACCCTGTCATCAAAATCACAGCGGTCACCATAGCACCTAAGAGACTAAAACGCTTGTACCCCAAAGTGTAGTGACTATCTTCTTCACGATTAGAGATACTTTCCAAAAAGGCGGATATCCCAATAGCGATCGCATCCCCCAAGTCATGAACGGAATCAGCAAGGACTGCACTGGAACCAAAAACTCCACCCGCAATAAACTCAACAATGGCAAAGCTTAGATTCAAGAAAAAAGCCAGCCAGACCGCATATTTTGTCTTCATAATCCTCAATCCTTTGATATAATAGATAATGAACATCTTGTTCATTATCTATTATCCAATACTATCAACAGAAAGGATAGGAGCAAATTGTTTAGGGTGTACGTTACTGAACAATTTGTTCAAAGTGTCCATATGACTGCACAGGATCGTCGCATTACCAAAACTCGAAAAGCTATCTATCAAGCTTTCTTACACTTACTCAACCAAAAAGACTACGAGGCCATCACGGTTCAGGAAATTATTGACCGTGCTGATGTGGGGCGTTCAACTTTTTATAGCCATTATGAGAGCAAGGAACTCTTGCTGGATGAGCTCTGCCAAAAGCTCTTTCACCATTTGTTTGAGCGTGCTCAACACCTCTCTCCACAAGACTACCTAGTCCATATCTTTCAGCATTTCAAGAAAAATCAAGACCATGTAACCAGTCTCTTACTTTCAAAAAACGATTATTTTATCCGGCAGCTGCGAAAAGAACTGGAACATGACGTCTATCCCATGTTAGCAGACGAACTGATTCAAGCCCACCCCAACATTCCTCACTCCTATCTCAAGCACCTGGTCGTAACCAACTTCATTGAAACCCTCAGCTGGTGGTTGAAAAAAGGCAAGACTTACACCGAACAAGAAGTCATCCAGTTTTATTTGGAGATACTGAAAGTTGGTTCTAATTAGAAAGGAGTATTTTCAATGACCAGCGTGCAATTTTACTTTCTATTCCCAGCACTCTTCATGCTTCACGAACTCGAAGAAATCATTTGGATGCCATCTTTTGTCAAAAAACTATCAACCCATTTTCCAGATAATCGAATCCTTTCTTATTACACTCCTTTTACTTTCAATGCTATTGTCTTGGAGCAATTTCTGATCCTACTACTATCACTTTTTCTTAGTTACCAGTTTAACAACTATACTATTTACATAACCATTGTGATTGCTTATATCTACCATGTTTTCGGACATCTGATTCAGACAGTCGTTATTCGAAAATATGTGCCTGGTTTGTTAACGGGCATTCTAACGAGTTTGTTTTCTCTATACTATCTCAACCCTAACATTCCCATCGAACTCTTTGGATACTCTCTTTTGACTTTGTTGGTTATCATTTTGAATCTTGTATTATCATTTGTGGTACTTCATAAAATGAGTCGTAGGCCTTGATATATAATCAATATCCAAAATCTCTTCTTGAAAGGAAACCCTATGTTCTTCTCCATTCTCCTCGGTTTTTTTACAGCCTTATTTGCCATTGCTTTTGCTCTTCTTCACTTATTGGCCTCCCTTTCTCAAGTTAAAAAAGGGAATCACACTCTTGGAAATCAATTTCTCCTCATTGGAAGTAGCCTTGCGACTGTATCGCTCATTCTCTACTTCTTCTTTCCGATTGTCGCACTATTTCTTTGGCTGATTGGTTGTGGCTTGATTTGCTACGGAGCCTATTGGAATGGCAAGCACAAAGAAAACTTCCATCTAGCCCATCATGTCATTCGGATTGGAATCGCTCTGATTCTTACCATTTTGTTAGCCCTCATCTAAGAAAAACTCAAGTTTTCATTGATAAAACTTGAGTTTTTTGGTAGTTACGAAATCAATAAGGAATTAAAAATCTTGCTTTTCTTTAAACATTTTGACCTTTTCTTGGCAGTAATCCATTAATTTCTGTGCTTTTTCAAATGAGTAGCCTTTTTCAGATACAGACTTGACTTTCTTTTCATCAAAATAGTAGCCTGTCAAGCCCCTGACTTCCTCTGATAAGGTGAGATAATAGCCTGTTTCGATTCCCTGATCTAGATCTTTCGAGAGAGATTTCATCAGGCGTCCGAAGAGAGATTTTTTCGTCTTTTCATCACTAGAATTATTCCCTAAGTTAGTCGAGATAAGACCAGGATGATAGGCATTAATAGTGATATTTGAACCTTTTAAAAAGAAATCTCTTGCTAGATAGCGTGTCATCCAGATGGTATAAAGTTTGGAATTATTATAGGCCAATCCTGGATTGTATTCTTTCTCAAATCCAAAGTCCAAATCCTTGACCTTGGCAAAATGATGCATATAGGAAGAAGTATTAATGACACGGCCATCAGCCGATTTTTCTAACAAGGGACTTAGCTCAGTTGTTAAAATGTAGGGAACCAGAACGGATAACATAAAAGTCAACTCGACATTTTCAGCACTCGCTTTTCGTTCTTTCCCTGCATAAAGGCCTGCGTTGTTAAATAAGACATCGATCCTTTGAAAGTCTCGCTTGATTTCCTCCACAAATCGATAAACATCATCTAATTTTGAAAAATCTGCCAAGTAGCTCGAAACTCTGCCTCTCAGGGAAACGGCCCGAACCTCTTGAGTAGCCAATTCCAGTTTTTGAGGATTGCGACCATGAAGGATGACCTGATGGCCTTCACTAGCCAGTTTCTTTGCCAAGTGCTTTCCAATGCCATCAGTAGCACCGGTTATTAGAATAGTTTTGACCATATTAGTCCTCCAAGAAAGCTAGTAATTCTTTTGAAAATTCGTCTGCATATTGGAAGATCGAACCGTGACCAGCATTTGGATAGATGATAAGCTTACTATCTTTTATTTTCTCATGCATATCATAAGAATTTTCTGTTGGAACCTGCATATCCTTGTCGCCGTTGACGATTAAGGTTGGTTGGGTGATAAATCTTAGGTCGTCTTGAGAATCTTTCCCCCAACGTTTAATAGCTTTGAGTTGCGTCAAGAAACCAGGCACACTCATGTCTTTGTCCGCAAATTCCTTGGTTCGCATTCCCATTCGTCCGAGAACTTTCAAAGCTTCGATTTTTCCTTGTTCATCATGGTTATAGAAGATATAGCGTTTAGGATCGATACGTTCGAGTCCAGCTTTGAACATATAGTTAAAGGTTTTCCCTGTAACCTTATCGACCTCTTTTCCTCCTCGAGGTCCTGTTCCTGCCAAGATGAGACGGTTGACCAAATCAGGCTTGATTCGGACCATTTCTTGGGCAATCATACCTCCCATAGAAAGACCTAGGAGATTGATTTTATCGTAACCAAGGGCTTCTATAAAGGCAATCGTCTGCTCAGCCATTCCAGGAATGGTTGGCGCCACTTTGCCTTGACTGGCTCCGACACCAGGAAGGTCGACCACAATCACATGGTGTTTTTCAGCAATCAAGTCCAAGAGTTTTGGATCCCAGTTGTCGAGGGTTGCTGCCAGATGGACCAGCATCAGAAGAGGTAGTTTTGATTTGCCTTTGCTGAGTTCGCGATAGGCGATTTTGTTTCCTTGGACAGTGATGTATTGAGTTTTAGTTGTAAGATATGACATTATCTTTTCCTTTTTATTTCTTAAAGCTGAGGACTGTTTTTCCACGTGAGCGACCATTAGCGACCTTGTCTAAGGCACTATTCACTTCTTCAAATGGATAGACTGTATCGATAGATGGCTTGATTTCCAATTTGCTAAAGAGGTCAGCTACCTCTTGTAATTGAGCACCATTGCTTTCCACAAAGATAAAATGGTAGTGAATGCCGTATTTGTCAGCCATCTTATCAAATTTGCGACCGGCTAGTCCAAGTAGGATCTGTTTCCATTTTGGCAGGTTCATCCGTTTGGCAAAGTCACCATTTGGCATAGCACGGAGGGAAACAAGCTGACCACCTTTTTTCATGATAGACATTTGTTTTTCAGTCTCAGCGCCACCAAGGGTATCGAGGACATAATCAACCTGGCTAACAGTTTTTGTATAATCCTCTGTTTTGTAATCGATAAAACGGTCCGCTCCTAGGTTCAATACACGCTCAGCACTATCTCCAGCCCCATTGGTGATGACTGTCAAACCTTTGGCCTTAGCAATCGGAATGGCCATACCGCCGACACCGCCTGTACCACCAGAGATAAAGATGGTTTTGCCAGCTTGAGCGCCCATGAGTTCTAGGGCTTGCATAATGGTTAAGGCAGTCAAAGGCACCGCAGCGGCTTCCTCGTCAGACAGATAGTCTGGAACCTTGGCTAAGGCTTGGCTATCGACAGCTACGTATTCAGCAAAGGCACCGATATGGTCGAGTGGGAGACGTCCAAAAACTCGGTCTCCGACTTTGAGATTTTTGACTTGTTTACCGGTCTCTTCAATGATACCGACCACTTCATTTCCCGCAGTTTGTGGGAGTTTGTAAGGGACAATCATCTTGACTTCTCCTCTGGAAATCATATTATCCAGAGGATTAACGCCAGCTGCAGTGACTTTGACCAAAACTTCTTTGTCTGTAATACTTGGTTTAGCTACTTCTGTGATGTTTAGTGTGATATTCTTTTTGTTATAAGTAGTGTGTTGTGCGGCTTTCATTGTCTTCTCTTTTCTATTTTACTTGTATCTGCTAAAGATACAAGTCTAGTCTTTTTAAAACTGATCTGCATGCAAATCAGTTTCGTTTTTGTTTGGCATCTTTATAAAGATTGTTAATGACATCTTCTAAGGTTTGCTGGGCTAGTTCCTTCTCAAGTTGAGCTTCAGCACTAGCAAATAGTGGCGAAACGGCTCCTTGGATATGTTTTCCAACGGGACAATCAGGATTGCTATTTTGGTGAACAGGAAATAAGCTGATGTGGCTGACTTCTTGTGTGGCAAAATAAATGTTAAGTAAGGTGATGTCCTTTGGCGATTTACTAAGTTGGTAGCCCGTTTTTCCTTGCTGAGACTGGATTAGTCCAGCATTTTTCAATAAGGCGATTACCTTTCGAATGTAACTCGCATTGGTGCCAACGCTCTCAGCCAGAGCTTGTGAACTTAGGTTTTCCTTACTCTCGCTAATCATGGTTAGGATGTGCAAGGCTACTGAAAATTTCGTATCCATATAAACTCCTTTAGATAACTTGTATCTAATACAAGAACAAGTATAACACAAATAAAAAGAAAAGCAAGACTTTTGCTTCACTTTTTTAAAAAACGATCAGGCCATCAACACCATGAGTATCGGAATGACCACCATGGTAGCAAGGGTCGTCTCTGTCACCATGACCGCTGCGTAATCACTATCAGCTCCGTAGAGTCTGGCAACGACCGGGGCATTGGTCATCACTGGCATAGCGGACTGGATGATAAAGACTTGCTTCATCAAGCTTGGTAGAGGGGCCCAGTAAACAATGGTCGCCATTAGGAGTGGAGCAACCAGGAAGCGTCCTAGTAGAATGAGGAGCTGATCTTTTCCAAGCACCAACTGCTTCACGCCTACATGAGATACCGACAAACCGATGAAAATCATGGATAAGGGGGTTGTTAAATTGCCCAGATACTGCAAATCACTGGCTAGAAATGCAGGGAGCTTTATCTGCAGCATCACCATGACTAGTCCTAAGATGAAGCCCATCAAAGGAGGTGAAAAGACTTTTTTCACACTTGTTTTGAGATCAAACTGAGCTTCTCCCTCACCATCCCGCTGGATCAGGTAGGTCCCCAAAGTCCAGAAAAAGGTCGTATTACACATGTAATAGATCAAAACATAAGGAATACTATCATCCCCGAAGAGAGCTTGGTTAATGGGGAGCCCCACAAAAATCGTATTGGAGTTAAAGAACATGGAAATAAAGAGGCCACGGCAGTCCTGTCTCACTGCAAAGATCTTAGCTACTGCTGTCGCTATTCCAAGCAAAACGACCATAGACAGGGCAGGAAAACGCAATGCTGGCAACATTTTTAGGAGGTCAGCCGCTGTAAAACGCTGTGTGATGGTGTAGAGCATATAGCAGGGAAGAGCAATTTGAGTAACTAGCTTTGCGATCAAGCCACGTGACTTGTCATCAAACCAGCCTTTCTCACCTATGACAAAGCCCACTAATATCATCCCCAGAATGACCAGGATCCCCGATATGCTCTTAAGAAAGATATCCATGTTCTCTCCTTTTCTTTTTATAAATTTGAACTAGAAAACCCATTATTTTCAAGTCCCAAAAACTACTCTAGTATATCACAAAAAGAGGTGGCGCAACATGCCCAACCTCTTGTATTTTATTGATTGTTACTAGTAGCCTTTCTTGGCCGCCTTGATCCATTGGTACCAACCAACCAGACTATTGATCAAGTAAATAAAGTATTTCCCTTGAATTTGAAGGCTTTTTCCCCACCAAAGATAGATGGAGAATACATTGGTAGCCGCCCAGAAAATCCACTGTTCGCGGTAGACAGCCGTCATCAAGAGTTGGCCGACACCATTGGTCGCATCTGTAACGGAATCCCGGAAAGGCCGATTGGCTCCAACTGATTGGTAAATATAGCCAAATACCAGCCACCAAATGGCACTGATCGACAAGTACTTGGTCCAGCCTACCGCATCCAGCTTACGAGCAACAAACTCTTGCTCTTCTTTTTTAAACTGGGCTTGGTAAATCAAAAAGTGTTAAAAATAAGACAGTAACCTCAGAATAGATACTGTCTTATCTCTTTTTTTTACTTAAAGCCTTGATAGACTTGACAAATGGTAGAAAAGAACCGTGAGTTCTTGCCAGAAGCTGAAGTTAATCCTTCAACCTGGAAAACCCGCAGAGGTGACTTTTTCTATACATCTCGATTTTTCTGGCAATAATCATTAACCGATAAATATGTCTGTGAATCACCCAGCGACTCCGCTATGTCCATAATCCGCGGTGGTAGTAATCCCACTCGCTGGACAAGTTCGCGATCGCTGAACAATTCCCGTGGACTGCCGGCGAAGCTAAACTTCCCGTGTTCCATAACATACACCGACTCAAACTCGGCGGCGACCCAATCCATGTCATGGGTGATGGTCACAACTTGGTGGCCCGAATCAGCCAACTCATGGAAAATTGCGGTCAACTTGCGCCGGCTTTCCCAATCAAGCGACATCATCGGCTCATCAAATAAATAAATCGCCGGATCCACTGCCAAAACTGTGGCAACACTCAACAGCTTGCGTTCCGACAATGACAGGTCATATGGACTTTCAGCTGTTTTATCATCCAAGCCAACTCTTTTTAGAGCCGCTAAAGCCCGCCTCGTAATCGTGTCGTGGTCATCCATGACCTGCGCGACACTCCACTCCACCTCTCGTTGAACGGTCGGGTTGAAAAGCTGATCGTCAGGATTCTGAAAAGTAATCCCAACCTTCAGTAACTTTTCAACTGGTTTAAGATCATTAAAATTTTCTCCATCGATCTTAATCACACCGGTTTGTGGTATCAGCAAGCCCGTCAACAATTTGAAGAGCGTTGATTTACCGGCACCATTTTGGCCGACAATCGCCACCATCGGATCGGTGAAGTGTTTGTCTTCAACATCCAAGCTAAAGGACCGTTCCGGATAAGTGAACGTCAGGTGTTTCAGTTCAATTGTGGACATAACAAGCCTCCTTCAGATCAGCGTCATTCACCGGATACCGGCCATCAGCCAAGTGCCAATCCATTTTTTGAGCAAGTTGCTGGATTGTCGGGGCTGGAATCTGCCAGTCAGCTGCCAAATGATTAAACACCTCACCCGGCCTGCCCTGGGCTACCATTTGACCCTCGTGCAGCACCCACACAACGTCGGCGACTTCGCACAAATCGTCAATTTCACTGGTGACAATGAAGACAGTCGTCTCTTTGACTTGGGCCAGCCATTGGAAAAATTGCCGGCGGCCAAGGGGATCCATCTGACTGGTCGGATCATCCATAATCAAAACAGCCGGATTAGCCACAATCGCCGTGGCAATTGCCAACCGCTGGACCTGACCACCGGAAAGGCTCTCGGGACTCAAATTCAGCTGTTCAATCAGCCCCATTTGCGTGGCAACTTCTTCAACCCGTTTTTGAATCAGTCCTTCAGCCATTCCCTGATTAATCAAGTCAAAGGCGATTTCATCGGCAACCGTTTCTGCCAACCCGCTTAGTTGGCCAGCTGGATTTTGCAGTACAACTCCATTCATGGCATTATAAACGGGCCAATTGTCGGACACTCGCTGGCCAAACATGTGCCAGTCGCCCTCAATCTCAGCAGACACAATTTTGGGAATGACCCCTGCCAGCACACGGCACAAAGTCGATTTGCCGGAGTGGCTATTCCCGATAATCCCAACCACCTGGCCGGTATGAACCTCCGCGTTAATCTGACGCAGTTGTGGTTGCTCAGTACCCGGATAACGGGTGGTCAAATTTTCAATTACAATCCGTTTATCTTCGTCCATATCTTCCACCCAATCAATAAAATTGCCAATCCAGTCAGACCAATGTGCAGCGTCCGCGACAGGCGATACACGCGCTGGGAGGTTCTGACAGTCCGGTTGGGATTATCAAAACCTCTCAGTTGGAGAGAAATCGACCGCGCCATCGATTGATCCAAGGTCTTAATCACCAATGGAATTAGAACCGGCAGGACTGACTTTAATTTCTGAATCAACGTTTTTTGCGGATTGGTTCCGCGAACTTTTTGTGCCTGCTGGATTTTCCGCATATTGCGCATCATTTCCGGCAAAATATAACACACCGACATCAGAACGTAGACGGTTTTATAAGACAATCCGGACAGTTCCAAATAGGCCGCGTTTTCTGAAATACTCGTGGTCACCATAAAAAAGCCACTGGTCAAAATAATCACCAATACTCGACAACCCAGAGTGGTGGCGTAAATCAGGCCTTCTTTGTAGAATGACACCCCAAGCACAGAAAACAGCACAGTTTGATTCCGACTGTAAAATAACCCTTGGATGATCAGCATGGTGCAAATCAGAAACAGGCTGAATCCCAGCGCCTTAAAGATGGTAGAACTCAATTTGGAAAATAACAATAGCAGTGTTGCGACAAGAATTAATCCGGCCTGAAGCAATAAATTCATACTGGCAAAACTCAACAACGTCATGTCCAAGATGAACAAGAGCTTAGTAATCGGATCGATCACCTGGTACCACTTGAGCTTGACCTGTGGCGCTCCAGAAATCAATGTTTGATCAGTCATCATTTATCACCGCTAAAGAAGTGCACCATCCGCTTCGGCAGCTGACGATAGATGAAGAATGCCAGGTAGGCCACGCAGACTTTATCCAAAATATCCAAGACAAACTCATCGGTAAATGAGGCCAGCCACACTGGTGCATGATTGGCGACCATTACCGCAAACAATGAGTCACCCCAAGCGATACCGGTCTGACCACCCCAAAAGATGACGTTGAGTGGCGTTGAAATGACAGCTGAAACGATGGCAATAATAATAGCAGAAACAAATACTCGCCGCGCTGACGAGAACCACCCATTGGCGTGCAAAACTCCGACAGCAATCCCAATTCCGATGCTGGTAATCGCATACACGGTTGAAATTGGCGATAAGGTCAGCCCATAGATCACGTTGTTGATGAAACCACTGATGGCACCGGCAACCGGCCCAGCCAACATGCTGGCAAGAAAGGTTCCCAAAGACCCCAACCAAACGGGCAACTTTAACCCCTCCGCCAAGGCTTTAGCAACATAGTTAATCCCCACGGCAGCGGGAATCAAAGTCATGGTGGCAGCACTTAACTTAAATTTCCACATACTGGTACGATGAATCGGTTCTGTTTTCATAATCTTCTCCTTTTGTTTTTAAAGAGCCGTGTCTGTTTAGACTTTCGGACGCAACGCTCTATAGATTTTCGATTTGAACCGCTTCTCCTTTCACAGATCCCTTAGTCTACATCAGGGATTTTCTTGAAAATGATTGTTCAACAGTTCACAACTAATCATACTCCGATTTTCATAGAAGTCAAGAATTTTCTGAATTTTTTTTGAAAACGTTCGGGAATTAAAAAATAGAGCAAGCGCCCATGAGAATGATCGCAAGACAATTATAAGAGGCCACTATAAAAAAACAAACACCATCTCTGGTGTTTGTTTCATTTTATAAAGGAAGCACTAGCTTATTTTTTCTTTTTCTTCAAAATATAAGCTGGAATGCTTGCCAAGACAAAGGCTAAAACTAGGCTAATAATAGAGATGGTCGTACCTGTATTTGGTAAGAATCCTAAGATCTTGCCTGGTTTCTTCGGCTCTGGTTGGCTTGGTTTTTTAGGTTCAGGTTGACCCGGTTTCTTTGGTTCAGATGAACTTGGAGGAGTTGGTTGTTTTGGAGTTTCTTTTGGAACATGCTTGTTAGTAATCACAACATTTCCTTTACCATCCTCTACCTCACTTGCTTCATAGCCTTTTGGAAGATCTACTTCTTCCACACGGTAGCTGATAGCTTGACCAGCTTTCTTTTCAGCTAATTTGCTAAAGGTATGAGTCCATTGATTGTCCGCTGACAATTCAACTGGGTCTCCTTCTTTTTCATCCCCAGCATAGAGTTGAACCTTAATGGATTTTGGACGGAGGCCATCTTGGTCATTGGCATCATCCCACTTCTTAGTGACTTTCATCTCTGTAAGAGCTGGTTCATGCGTGTTTGTCAAGACAACATTAGCCTTGTCCTTATCATTTACCGTCACCTTGTAACCATCTGGGACAGTAACTTCTTTAACCGTATAAGTAATGGCTTTTCCAGTTGCCTTGGCATCAAGATTTTCAAACGCGCCTTTCCAGTCATTCGCTGCTGAAAGCTCTAATACTTGGTCTGTTGGAATGTCATCTTTGTACAATTGAACTTGAATGCTGGCTGGGCGTAGACCATCTTGGTTATCAGCATCTTCCCACTTCTTGCTCACTTCTACTTTGGTCTTTTCTGGAGCGTGCGTATTGGTCACGACTACTTGGCCTGGATTTGTTGCTTCGACGGCTTGTGTGTAGCCTTCTGGGACATCGATTTCTTTGACGGTATAGTTGATAACTTGGCCAGCTTTCTTCTCGTCTAGGTTTGAGAAGGTATGGCTCCATTTGTTATCTGCTGACAATTCAACAGCTTGACCAACTTTTTCATCCCCAGCATACAATTGAACCTTAATCGTTTTTGGACGGAGGCCATCTTGGTTATTGGCATCTTCCCAGTTTTTGGTAACGGTGAGGCTTGTCTTACCAGGTTTGTAGCTATTGGTGATCGTCGTTCCATCAATCTTAGTGGTGTAATTGTCCACTTTGTCCTCAGTCACTGTGTAGACAACTTTTTGACCATCTTTATAGACTGGGAGGTCTGTGAAGGTATAGTTCCATTCATTTCCTTGACCAGCAAGATCGATTGATTGCACTTCTTTTCCATTGGCTAAGAGGTGAACTTTGATAGTTGTAGGTCGAAGACCGTCTTGGTTATCGGCATCATCCCAGACTTTCTTGACGGTAACTGTCGTTGTCTCAGGAGTGCGTTTATTGGTGATGGTTGCTTTTCCATCAGTGAAGCTGGCTTCTTCTGTATCGACCGTATAATGAGTCGGAACTTTCACTTCTTTGATAGTGTAGGTGATGAGCTTGCCATCACTGTCTTTATCTGGAAGATTCGTAAAGTGAGCTTTCCAGTCTGTTGCAGCTGAGACCGTGACTGGTTTTCCTTGCGCTTTTCCATTCTTATAGAGTTGGAATTCCACATTTGATGGGCGAAGCCCTTCTTGGTTGTCTTGGTCATCCCAAACTTTTGAAGCTTCAAGATCGATATACTTGATATCTGCTTCATCAGCGATCTCAACTGGGACTGCTTTGGAGCCGACAGCTTTTCCATCCACCGTGACGTGGTAGATTTGCTT
>NZ_JAJNSA010000137.1:0-5133 GCF_027497875.1 Streptococcus sp. SM3
CATTCTCCCTCTGTTGATTATGTTGCTTGGAATGATTTTACTACCAATCTATTTTAAAGTGGATGTATCAGGTTACTTATTGGCCTATGTTATCTATTTGGTCTTAGCAGCTATTAGTGTTATTTTTCTCAACCTTCTAATCGGTGCAGTGTCAGATACTCAGTCTAAAGCGCAAGTTTATAGTATGTTTCCTGTGTTTATCGTCTCTTTTTTACCCATGATTGCTCTTCAAAATGATACGGTTCAGAAAGTGTTGGATTACTCTTTTATTGGTCCAATTGTAAATCTTTTAAATAAAAAAGGTGGGGAAATATCTTTTTCTAATATTGGTATGTTACTTGCCTGGGTACTTGTGTTAGGAATAGCGAACCTCTTTGTATTGAAAAATAGCTATAAAGCAAGATAGGAGATTTATATGAAACTACTTAAAAACCTCGGCTGGTTTCTTCTAGCCATTCTATCCTTTTACTTTATCTATGGTCTGGTTCAGAGCATGGCGCTGTCAGCTCTTGGACTAGGGGCTTCAATCTTTGGAGTCTTACCACTTTATGTCGTCCTGTCAGGGGCCTATGTTTATGGAGTTTACAGATGGTATCAGACAGAAAAGGTTAGCATCCAGACGACTGCTTTTAATCGTCATATCTGGTTGCCTACTCTGGTTTTGCTAGTGGCTATTACAGCCCAGTTCTTTTTACCAGAAGATCCGTCGGTCAGTCAACAAATCGTATCTCAACTGACAGTGGAACAGCCTGCATTTGGTTTCTTTATGGTGGTGGTCTTTGCTCCTTTGACGGAAGAACTTATCTTTAGAGGGATGTTAGCACGCTACCTCTTTCCTAAGCAGGACAATAGCAAACAAACTCTGATTTTTCTTCTGGTATCAAGTGTTCTGTTTGCCTTGATTCATTTCCCAGGTGATGTGCAACAATTTTTTGTCTATTTCAGCCTTGGTTTTAGTTTGGGCTTGGCTTATATTAGCAGAAAAGGTCTGGTCTATAGTATTTCTCTTCACGCTTTGAATAATTTAATCGGCTTTTTGATGATACTCATGCTATAATAGAGTCAGGAGGTCACATGAAACGAGTAATTTTATTAGCAGTGATTCAAGCAGTCGTTCTATTTTTCATCATTGGAGCGTTAGCTTATGCTTTCAAGGGAGATTTCTTCTACAACTATCTAGCAGTTGTCTTTGCCCCTATTGCAGGTGTCTTGCGCTTTGGGACAGCTTACACAACGGAAATTGTCTTGCCTCGAAAGGCAGCCGAAATTGCTGAAAAGCGTAAAGCAGGCAACAATTCAAAATAAAAGAGTCCGGTGAACTTCATCGGATTTTTGTATGGACGTCAATTTTTAGAGTCTTCACTTGATTTTTAAAGACTGGCAAACTTTTCTGATGATTTTCATGAAGAGCCTGCGCTTTTATGGTAAAATAGTAACAGAATAAAAGAGGAGAGAAAACATGAAACGTAGTATGTATGCTGGTCGTGTTCGTGAGGAACACATCGGACAAGAAATGACCTTGAAAGGATGGGTTGGTCGTCGTCGTGACCTTGGTGGTTTGATCTTTATCGACCTTCGTGACCGTGAAGGAATCATGCAGTTGGTTATCAACCCTGAAAAAGTTTCTGCAGAGGTTATGGCAACAGCTGAAAGCCTTCGTAGCGAATTTGTTATCGAGGTGACTGGACAGGTCGCTGCGCGTGAGCAAGCCAATGATAAGTTGCCAACTGGTGCAGTTGAGTTAAACGTGACAGCTCTGAAAGTGCTTAATACAGCTAAGACAACCCCATTTGAGATTAAGGATGGCATTGAGGCCAATGACGATACGCGTTTGCGTTACCGTTATCTTGACCTTCGTCGTCCAGAAATGTTGGAAAATCTTAAACTTCGTGCTAAGGTGACCCACTCTATCCGCAACTACTTGGATGAGTTGGAGTTTATCGACGTGGAGACACCATTCCTTTCTAAGTCAACTCCTGAAGGGGCGCGTGACTATTTGGTGCCATCTCGTGTTAATAAAGGGCATTTTTACGCTCTTCCTCAAAGTCCGCAAATCACTAAGCAGTTATTGATGAATGCTGGTTTTGACCGTTACTACCAAATCGTTAAATGTTTCCGTGACGAGGACTTGCGTGGTGACCGCCAGCCTGAGTTCACACAGGTTGACTTGGAAACATCTTTCCTTACTGAGCAAGAAATCCAAGATATCACAGAAGGCTTGATTGCGCGTGTCATGAAGGAAACTAAAGGCATCGAAGTGACGCTTCCATTCCCTCGTATGAAATACGATGACGCTATGGCTCTTTACGGTTCTGACAAGCCAGATACCCGTTTTGACATGTTGCTTCAGGACTTGACAGAAGTGGTCAAAGGTGTAGACTTTAAAGTCTTTTCAGAAGCACCTGCTGTAAAAGCCATTGTGGTCAAAGGCGCTGCGGACAATTATTCACGTAAAGACATCGACAAGATGACAGAAGTAGCCAAACAGTATGGTGCCAAAGGTCTTGCTTGGGTCAAGGTTGTTGATGGAGAATTAAACGGACCAGTTGCTAAGTTCTTGACAGGCATCCAAGCAGAATTGACAACAGCGCTTGCACTTGAAGATAAGGACCTCGTTCTCTTTGTGGCGGATACGCTTGAAGTGGCCAATGCAACTCTTGGTGCCCTTCGTGGACGTATTGCCAAAGAGCTTGGCTTGATTGATAACGATAAATTCAACTTCCTTTGGGTAGTTGACTGGCCAATGTTTGAATGGTCTGAAGAAGAAGGCCGTTACATGAGCGCCCACCATCCATTTACTCTACCACAGGAAGAGACTGCTCACGAATTAGAAGGTGATTTGGCTAAGGTTCGTGCCATTGCTTACGATATCGTCTTGAACGGTTATGAGCTTGGTGGTGGTAGCCTTCGTATCAATCAAAAAGACCTTCAAGAACGCATGTTCAAGGCTCTTGGTTTCTCAGCCGAAGAAGCAAATGACCAGTTTGGCTTCCTTCTTGAAGCCATGGACTATGGTTTCCCACCACACGGTGGCTTGGCTATCGGGCTTGACCGATTTGTCATGCTCTTAGCTGGAGAAGAAAATATCCGTGAAGTCATTGCCTTTCCTAAGAACAACAAGGCAAGTGACCCAATGACACAAGCTCCTTCAACAGTAGCGCTCAAACAACTAGAGGAACTAAGCTTACAAGTAGAAGAAGATGAAACAAGCAAAACGAATTAAGCGGTGGCGCTATTATCTGCGCCGCTTTGCTCATCAGATAAAAATTTTACGTGTCTTACAAAGTATCTCTCGTGAGAAGTATGACGAGAAGATTTCGGCTTCTCTGGTCTATGGATTTTTATCAGCAGTGGCGGTCAATTTCTTTTTCCAACCAGGTCATGTATATTCGAGTGGTGCGACAGGTCTGGCACAGATTATCTCTGCCTTGAGTAATCACTGGTTTGGTTTTCATATTCCAATTTCGCTAACTTTCTACGCCATTAATTTTCCTTTGATGGTCTTGGCTTGGTATCAGATTGGTCATAAGTTTACTGTCTTTACCTTTATCACGGTATCCATGAGTTCCTTCTTTATCCAGTTCGTCCCTGTGGCGACCTTGACGGAGGATCCCATTATCAATGCCCTTTTTGGAGGTGTTGTCATGGGCTTGGGGATTGGTTTTGCTCTTCGCAACAATATCTCCAGTGGTGGGACGGATATCGTCAGTTTGACTATTCGCAAGAAAACAGGTAAGAATGTCGGTAGTATTTCTTTCTTGGTAAATGGAACCATCATGCTGATAGCAGGTTTGACCTTTGGTTGGAAATACGCTCTCTACTCTATGATTACCATCTTTGTCTCTAGCCGTGTGACAGACGCTGTCTTTACCAAGCAAAAACGGATGCAGGCTATGATTGTGACCAATCATCCAGAGAAGGTAATTGAAAAAATCCATAAAAAATTGCACCGCGGAGCAACCATGATCCACGATGCAGAAGGAACCTATAATCACGAGAGAAAGGCAGTTTTAATTACTGTCATTACACGTGCAGAGTTTAATGAATTTAAACAGATTATGAAACAGGTGGATCCAGGTGCCTTTGTCTCTGTATCTGAGAATGTCCATATTTTGGGACGGTTCGTTGAAACAGAAAATTAGTAACTAAAAAACCAGCGCGAGCTGGTTTTTATTTTTCGATAATTTTGTGGGCAATCAACTGACGGTAGCAAATTTGTTTATTGCTTTTAGCATCGTTGATAATCTGGAGGATAGTTTCAAGAGAAACACGACCAAGTTCTAGGCTATTGATATCAACATAGGCCGCCAAGTTGAGCTTGGGATTGACTGAGTCGAAACTGAGAACAGGGACATCGAGTTGGTGCTTAGCGATATAGTCACAGACCCCTTCGGCTAGGAGACTATCGGTTGTAATGATAGCATCAATCTGAGGATCATGCTGAAAGAGGAGCTTACTAAATTGATACCCTTTTTCTTCTAAGAACTCCGTTGCAAAATAGGTTAAATTTCCATCAATAGGGAGTTGGTATTGTTTGAGTGCTGACTCATAGCCTGTTAAGCGGTCTTGCGTTACGAAGAGTCGCTTAGTTCCTCCAATGAAGGCAATTCGTTTGCAGCCTTTTTTGATAAAATATTCGGTTGCATCAAAACCAGCTTGGACATTGTCGTTGTCGACAAGGGGGATGAAAGGTGAAATGGATTTTCCTAGGATGAGGAAGGGAAACTGCTCATCAGCGACCAGCTTGACTAAGGGATCTTCCTCTTCGGCATAAAGGAAGATTAAACCATCCACACGTTTGCCGTAAACCATCTGTGAGATCGCTTTAAGGCGCTCTTTTTCATCTTTACCTGTTGCAATCTGAATTGCATAGTGGTTTTCAGATGCGACTTGGGCGATACCACGGAGGACAGATGGGAAGAAAGGATTTTGATAGAAGGCGTCTGAGTCGTCAGGAAGAACCAAGCCGATAACTTGGGTATAACTGCTTACCAAACTACGAGCGTTGAGGTTGGGGTGGTAATTGAGCTCCTTCATAGCCTTACGAACGCGTTTTTTTGTTTCGTCGCTAATGGTTGATTTGTTTTGAATAACACGGGTTACGGTTGAAGGCGAAACACCAGCAGCCTTGGC
>NZ_JAJNSA010000138.1:0-5096 GCF_027497875.1 Streptococcus sp. SM3
GCTTGCAAGTCAGTCAAATCACCTGAAACGACTGCTGTTGCTGATTCTGGTACCATATTTTCACGTAAACCACCTGTAAAGCTGTGAAGACGGGCAGCACCTGCATTTTCACCTGCAAAGTGGAGGTATTCTGTGATATTTCCTTTTTCACCATTGATGATTGGGAACTCAGCATCTGGAGAGAAACCGAAGTCTGGTTTTGCAAGTCCTACGTGCTCGAAATAGTAGTCCATGTCTGCCCAACCTGATTCTTCATCTGTTCCAACGATGAAACGAACTTTCTTAGAAGTTGGAAGGCCCAATTCTTTGATGATTTTCAAACCATAGTAACAAGCTGTTGTAGGTCCCTTGTCATCTGAAGCCCCACGCGCATAAAGGCGACCGTCTTTGATAGTTGGTGTGTAAGGGTCTGTGTCCCAACCGCTACCAGCAGGCACTACGTCCATGTGGGCAAAGATTCCGAGAACTTCTTCTCCATCACCAAACTCGAAATGTCCTGCGTAGTTATCAACATTTTTAGTTGGGTAGCCATCACGGTCTGCAATTTCAAGGAATTTTTCCAAGGCTTTTACCGGCCCAGGTCCAAATGGATGCTCAGCATCAGCCTTGCTGTCATCACGTTCTGAGTTGATTTCCAAAAGGCTAAACAAGTCAGCCAAGAGGTCTTCTTTGCGTTTTTCTACTTCTGCTGTAAAATCAATTGTTGTCATTTTTTTCTTCTTTCTATCTTTTCTCGATGATTTCATCTACTGGCAAGCGGTAACTTGGTTCCAATTTTTCGTCTGTGTATCCCACTGTAATCAAAAGTTCTGGGCGGAAGCGGTCTTCGATATCCAAAACTTCATTGACTTTTGATTTGTCAAAACCAAGAATCAGATTTGATCCGATTCCTTGGTCTGTAAGAGCCAGAACCAAATTCATAGCAACCAAACCTGCATTGAGGGCTAGGTAGTCGCTGACTTGTTGTTCATTGTAACGGGCAAATTCAGCAGGCAAATTTTTCATAAAGTATTGAAGTTGTTCTTCTGAGAAATTGTTAGCACCACCAACTCGGGCAATCTTACGAGCACGTTTAGCCAAATCTGTGTCTGTAAACAAGGCAATAGTTACAGGCGCTGATAATACCTGCTCAAAGTTGGAACCGTAAGCCAACTTTGCCAGTTCAGCATTTTTCTCACGAACCACTACAAATTTCCATGGCTGGCTGTTGTGGGCACTTGGTGCCAAGGTTGCAATTTCGATAGCCGTACGCACATCTTTTGGATCAACTGGCTTATCAGTGAAATGCTTGGTCGCATGACGTTTTTTATTTAATTCAAGAAATTTCATAATCGATTTCCTTTTCTAATTCTACTGCTTCCATTTTACCATATTTTGAAAGAGCTTGCAGGGATTTTTCATAGGAAAAGTAATAGCAAAAAAACTGCTCTATGCAGTTTGTAGCAATTATTCTAGTTACTCACTATAAAATTAGCAAATGGAATCATACTGAGATAGCTTCTCCGTTGTCACTTCTTCCAACTTTTTCTTTACCTGACCTTTTATAGCCGTATCCATCTGTGATTTTATTTTCCCAATAGCGACTTTTGTCTCCTCCGCACTTTCTCTCACTTTTTCTTTATAATCTGTTTGCAAAGAATTTTTTTCCTTTAGGATTACTGTCGCCATTGTATAGATTCTGTTCCTCTCCATCATACGATACATCTGACGTAAAGCAAATTCATATTCTTCATCTGTATAATATTCATTTAATGGCGCGAGCATATGACCTCCTTAAATCTCCGATTGTCTGTTCTAACTCATCTTGCTTTTTACGATAATCTCTGTTTAACAAATCCTCTTGATACTGCAATTCATCTTCTCTATGCCTACACACAAACTGAGAATCCTCCATCAATTGTTGTAAACTCCTATAAAACTGTTCTCCATCTTGGTAACTATATTGTCCTTTTTGAAGAAAAGCAGTCATCTTACCAGCTTCGTCTTCTACGATTCGGGCAAGGCGGTCTCGACGTTCATAGAGTTCATTGCGTTGATTTGTAAAAGTTGCTTTCTGCTTTAGATATTCATCTTCCAAATCATAATACTCTTTTTCTTTTGCTTTTAACTTTTGGAAGACTAAATCCGACTGTTCCATTTTCTAAATTCTCCTGCCAATTCCTTATCTGTGGCTAGTTTATTCTCAATGACTTGGATAATCTGTTGGTTAAGGGTATCAAATTCTGTGGCTAGTTTTTCAGCTTTTTGGTTCATTTGCTCAAAATCTTGCTCAACTGAACCGACAATCGTATCCCGAGTCACACCCGCAGACGCAAAAGTCGATAGGACTTCATCATAACTCAGGTATCGGAAACTACTAAAGTCAAGCTGATTCCATAGTTCTTGTGATTTTGACACCACCTCCTCTTGAAGGTGCTTGACGTCGTCTGCACCAGCTCGAGCCGCATTAGCCATTCCTTCCCCTAGAGCCATCCCCTGCAAGCTATCCAAATATATTTCTTCCTTGCTTGACAAACCATCTGCCGAGAGGTAGCTTTTGATTTTTTGGTAGCGGTACATACCCGCTGTTGCTTCTGCTAGCGCCGTTACTTTGAAATCTGTGACACGTTTTCCGTTCAAATCAACTAACTGGCCATTCTCATCAAATCGCCACTGGGACAAGTTATGATATTCTAACTTGTCATCCCAGTTATCTTTTGCAGGATAGATATAGGGATAGATAGCTGTTTGAGTCGTATTTCCCATAATATTGCCAATAAAATCATACTTATGACGGTAATTGCGAAATTGTTCTGGATGCTCTTGCATGTGCTTGATTTCTTCTTTCGAAATCAAGTTATGAATATCTGGCCCATTATACCCTATATTGGCATAACCTCGCTTCAAAGCGACATACATAGCCAGAGACTCTCCAAGCGAATGCCCCGCAGTTG
Organism: Streptococcus sp. SM3; assembly: GCF_027497875.1. Next base: position 2,934 of record NZ_JAJNSA010000138.1, read on the forward strand.
TGATTTTAGCAGAGGGATAAGTTTTTTCGATTTCTTCCGCAAAACTCAGAGCCGTTTGAAATTGAGATTTTCTAAATGTCTTTGTTTTCGAATCCGACAACATCCGTCTATCACCAAATCCTATTGATTGGATATCTGTTTGGATGTCAAGCCGATCGTCTCTATTCGTCCCAGCATAAGCAATCACTACATGACTATAATCCACATTCCCATTTTTATCCACAGGAGCAACCGCCATCGCCTGCATACCATTGGAGGTGTTGTCTTTTGCACTCAGAACTCGAAAAGTTTGAGAATCCTTTCTTAACTCATCTCCTGCTTTCCATGGAGTTGAATTTTTATTTTTATCAACTTCATATACTTGGTCAACTAAGTAATTAAAACTTTTATCCGTAATCATATTATCTCACCCAATAAATAACTGTTATATTTGACATAAGTGAATCGCTATTTATTACTTCCGGATTATCTCTTTCTATTAATTCATTCCCATTACTTTGACTAATATGCTGTCCAAAACCTATTTCATCCTCTGTCATCAAGTTTTGAACAGAAAAAGTGACAAATATTTCGTCATTGACAATGGCATTAGAATTCCAAGTTCCTGTTAATTTATTCTGTTGAAAACTTGTAAACTCAATCTTCTCAACCTTTTCATAATGACTAACTAAGTATAACGCCATCCTATCCTGTTCAATTCTCATTTTTTCTTCCATCGTTTTTTCTTTTTGTTGATTCAAACTAAACATTATAATCCCTCCTATGATACAAATTACTAAAGCAATAATACCCCATTTTTTGTGCCTATTCATTAACACACCTCCTTATATTATTCTATAAAGCAACTTGGTCTGAATTACCTTATAGTATAACATAAATGGCTTTTTTACTTAACATTGGCATAATTCAAAGCTGTCACAAACTGAGAATCCTCCATCAATTGTTGTAAACTCCTATAAAACTGTTCTCCATCTTGGTAACTATATTGTCCTTTTTGAAGAAAAGCAGTCATCTTACCAGCTTCGTCTTCTACGATTCGGGCAAGGCGGTCTCGACGTTCATAGAGTTCATTGCGTTGATTTGTAAAAGTTGCTTTCTGCTTTAGATATTCATCTTCCAAATCATAATACTCTTTTTCTTTTGCTTTTAACTTTTGGAAGACTAAATCCGACTGTTCCATTTTCTAAATTCTCCTGCCAATTCCTTATCTGTGGCTAGTTTATTCTCAATGACTTGGATAATCTGTTGGTTAAGGGTATCAAATTCTGTGGCTAGTTTTTCAGCTTTTTGGTTCATTTGCTCAAAATCTTGCTCAACTGAACCGACAATCGTATCCCGAGTCACACCCGCAGACGCAAAAGTCGATAGGACTTCATCATAACTCAGGTATCGGAAACTACTAAAGTCAAGCTGATTCCATAGTTCTTGTGCTTTTGACACCACCTCCTCTTGAAGGTGCTTAATATCGTCTGCACCAGCTCGAGCTGCATTAGACATCCCTTCCCCTAGAGCCATTCCCTGCAAGCTATCCAAGTATATCTCTTCCCTACTTGACAAACCATCTGCCGAGAGGTAGCTTTTAATTTTTTGGTAGCGGTACATACCCGCTGTTGCTTCTGCTAGTACCGTTACTTTGAGATTCGTAACTCGCTTTCCGTCCAAATCAACTAGCTGGCCATTCTCATCAAATCGCCACTGGGACAAGTTATGATATTCTAACTTGTCACCCCAGTTATCTTTTGCAGGATAGATATAGGGATAGATGGCTGTTTGAGTCGTATTTCCCGTAATATTGCCAATAACATCATACTTATGACGGTAATTGCGAAATTGTTCTGGATGTTCTTGCATGTGCTTGATTTCTTCTTTCGAAATCAAGTTATGAATATCTGGTCCGTTATACCCAACATTGGCATAACCTCGCTTCAAAGCGACATACATAGCCAGAGACTCTCCAAGCGAATGCCCCGCAGTTGTGATTTTAGCAGAGGGATAAGTTTTTTCGATTTCTTCCGCGAAACTCAAAGCCGTTTGAAATTGAGATTTTCTAAATGTCTTCGTTTTAAAATCCGACAACACCTGTCTATCACCAAATCCTATTGATTGGATATCTGTTTGGATGTCAAGTCGATCATCTTTATTCGTCCCAGCATAAGCAATCAC
>NZ_JAJNSA010000139.1:0-4993 GCF_027497875.1 Streptococcus sp. SM3
ACCAAGGCCAAAAATGCGGATGTCGTGACTTATCGTATGTCGACAGGCTTTGAAGCCGTTATGGGCTATCTTCATATGACGGGTGAGCTTGCTCGTTTAGAAGAATTGATCAACTGGTGCATCCAGCAAGTAGAAGAAGGAAGAAAGCAGTGAAAAATATCAGAGAGTGGTTTCCTCATGCAGAGGTGACGGATCAAGCCCATCCACCAGCTGGTTATGTAGCCATTCCCCTTCAGGCTCATCAATGGCTGCTACTGAAGGAAGAAGAGTTAACCGAGCGAGAAAAACAATTGATTTCCTGGTTGGGCGGTGAAGAAGAGGTTGCCCCTAATCCTTGGTACCAGTACCTGATCGATGGAAAGGGAGAAGCCCCTCAAGTCATCAAAAAAATGCAGCTCGTCTATTGCCACATTTCGCATTCAACAGCGGAAGGGACGGCTTCTTGGCTAGAGATGATGCAGATACTCTTGCCCAATTTCCGAGCAACCTTGCAACTGAGCGGACAAGATTATGTGCTCATTCTGGACCAAGACCAGTCTTTACCTGTGGCCGATATCTTAAAAGATACCGTCTCTGCCATGGAGTATGATTTCAACATTCGTTTATCTATCCTGGTCGGGCAAGTATGGACCGAGTCTAAAGACGGGAAAGTTTCTCCTGTCATCCGAGCAGAACAGGCGGTCTTTCGAGCTTGGATTCGAGAGGGCCATCAAGGTGTCTATCGCTTTTCTCAACTCTATCTGTGGGGGATCGAGCAGGCAGGTCTGGACCTTACTCCAATCAAAGAAAGCTTGTATCAGTTGATTGAAAGTCAAGATCAATTGCAAGACATCATTGTCGCTCTTTGGGAAAATGGGGCAGTCGTGACCAAGGCGGCCCAGCAACTCTATCTCCATCGCAATTCGCTCCAATACAAGATTGATAAGTGGGAAGAGATAACGGGTCTCCAGTTGAAAAATCTGACAGATCTGGCTCTTTGCTACCATTTAGTCTTGCAAGATGTCATTTAAACGGAATCAATCGAGAGTTTTGTGCAACTTGCACAAAACTCTTTTTCTTTTTTGTGAGACTTGCCATAGATTTGTAAAACGTTTTCATTTACAATAGAACTATAAAAATCAAAGGAGTACCATCATGGTAGAATTAAATCTTAAAAATATTTACAAAAAATATCCAAACAGCGAACACTACTCAGTTGAAGACTTCAACTTGGACATCAAAGACAAAGAGTTTATCGTTTTCGTAGGTCCTTCAGGATGTGGTAAATCAACAACTCTTCGTATGATCGCTGGTCTTGAAGATATCACAGAAGGTGAATGTTCCATCGATGGCACTGTTGTAAACAACGTGGCACCTAAAGACCGTGACATCGCCATGGTATTCCAAAACTACGCTCTTTACCCACACATGACTGTGTACGATAACATGGCATTTGGTTTGAAATTGCGTAAATACAGCAAGGAAGATATCGACAAACGTGTACAAGAAGCAGCTGAAATCCTTGGCTTGAAAGAATTCTTGGATCGTAAACCAGCTGACCTTTCAGGTGGTCAACGTCAACGTGTTGCCATGGGACGTGCCATTGTCCGTGATGCAAAAGTATTCTTGATGGACGAACCATTGTCAAACTTGGATGCGAAACTTCGTGTATCCATGCGTGCTGAAATCGCGAAAATCCACCGCCGTATCGGAGCTACAACGATCTATGTAACCCACGACCAAACAGAAGCGATGACATTGGCTGACCGTATCGTTATCATGTCTGCTACTAAAAACCCTGCAGGTACTGGTACAATCGGACGTGTAGAACAAATCGGAACTCCTCAAGAAGTATACAAAAATCCAGTGAACAAATTTGTAGCTGGATTCATCGGAAGCCCTGCGATGAACTTCATCAATGTAAAATTGGAAGGTGGACACATCGTTGCTAATGGATTGAATTTGAAAGTTCCAGAAGGTGCTTTGAAAGTCTTGAAAGAAAAAGGCTATGATGGTAAAGAATTGATCTTTGGTATCCGTCCAGAAGACGTGAATACAGAAGCTGCTTTCCTTGAAACTTTCCCAGAATCAGTCGTGAAAGCTACGATCTCAGTGTCTGAGTTGCTTGGTTCTGAATCTCACTTGTACTGCCAAGTTGGTGACAACGAATTTATTGCAAAAGTAGATGCGCGTGACTACCTTGGAACTGGTGAAACCATCGAACTTGGATTTGACTTGAACAAAGCTCACTTCTTCGATAAAGAAACTGAAAAAACAGTATACTAATACCTACTGACACGATAGAGACTGAGACGATTTGTCTCGGTCTCTTTCATTTTAAGGAGACAAGACATGGAAAAAGACTGGTGGAAGGGGAAGGTCGCTTACCAGATTTACCCAAAAAGCTTTAAGGACAGCAATGACGATGGTGTTGGTGATTTAAAAGGAATCACGGAGAAACTCGATTACCTTCAACAGTTGGGGATTGATATTCTCTGGCTATCTCCTGTTTACAAGAGTCCTTTTATTGACCAGGGCTATGATATTTCAGACTATTATTCCATTGATCCCCTTTTTGGGACCATGGAAGATATGGAAGAGTTGATTGCGGAAGGTAAGAAGCGAGGCATTTCCATCATCATGGACTTGGTGGTTAACCATTGCTCCAGTCATCACGAGTGGTTCCAAAAGGCTTTAGCAGATCCAGATGGTCCTTATGCGGACTACTTTTACTTCATCGAAAGTGACAAAGAACCCAACAACTGGGAAAGTTACTTTGGGGGCAGTGTTTGGGAGCCGGTTCCTGGCACCAATAAGTACTATCTCCATTCTTTCCATAAGGACCAGCCAGACCTCAATTGGCAAAATCCTATCTTGCGCGAAGAAATTTACAGGATGATCAATTGGTGGTTGGACAAGGGAATTGCGGGCTTCCGGATTGATGCCATCATCAATATTAAAAAGGATTTAGAATGGCGTTCGCTTCCGTCTGATCGCGAAAATGGCTTGGTCCCAGTACCGGAGTCTCTAGTGAATGCCCAATCGATTGAACCCTTCTTGCAAGAGTTAAATGAGCAAACCTTTGCCAAGTACAATGCTTTCACAGTAGGGGAAGTGTTCAATGAAACCGACGAAGAGTTGCATTTCTTTATCGGAAAAGATGGCGTTTTCTCATCGATATTTGATTTCAAACAAACCATGCTGGGCCAAGAAGGAAAAGGCTGGTTTGACCATAGTCTTCCAACAGCAGATGAACTCAAGGAAAGTATTTTCCAAGCGCATGAGCGCGCAGATAGTATTGGAGTTCTCTCGACGATCATCGAAAACCACGATGAGCCTCGTGGGGTGTCCCATTATATTGCTGAAGATCCAGTAAACGACACCAGTAAAAAAGCCCTAGGAACTATTCAGGTTTTGCGCAAGGGAATTCCGTTTATCTATCAAGGCCAAGAAATTGGAATGGAAAACCAAGTCTTTGAATCAGTAGAGGACTTTGATGATATCGCGACCATCAATGGCTACCATGTGGCTAAAGAAGCTGGTTTGAGCGAGGAAGAAGCCTTAGCAGTGATTACCAACTACAGCCGAGACAATGCGCGGACACCGATGCAGTGGACAAGAGAGCCAGGTCTGGGCTTTAGCGATGTACCAGCCTGGCTGATCAGTCCCAAACCAGATTATTCCATTAATGTGGAAGACCAGGAAAAGGATCCAGATTCTATTTTGAATTATTACCGTCAGCTGACGGCCTTGTATCGCCATCCCCTCTATGGAAATACCATCCGGTTTGGAGATATGATCCCAGCTTATCGGGACCGCGAGAATATCATCGCCTTCGAACGCCGTGGAGACAAGCGTATCTTGGTAATCAGCAATTTCCAAAATCGCCAGGCCACTTTGGAGTTACCAGCTCCGATTAAAACGCTCGTTTTAAATAATACTGCTGGGTTGTTCCAAGAAGGAGACCAGGTATTAGAATTGGTCCCTTACCAAAGCATCGTGCTGGAATTGGTGGAATAAGGAGAAATTTTGCATCAGTGTCAGACTTTAATGTAGAATAGTATTTTCATTAAATATTCTGGAGAAATTTATATAAGTTTTCTATACTTTAGAATCAGTCAAGTATAAACTGAAACTTTCCGCCGTGAGAAAAGTGCTTGAAACATTATTGTTTCAAGCACTCGGGAGTTTTGGGAGTAAAACAGTTCGGGGAACTGTTTTAGCCTGAGCCTAAAAATTAAAAAGCGAAGGGGTCCAAAACGAATTGAACACGGGCTGCGGATTGTGTCAAAAGCGCAAAATACATTAGTACTAAATCCAAGACACAGTAGCTGATTGAATTCTTCTCTCACCTTTTAGCTTGGAAGAATCCTAATCAGCCTTGTGGGGGCAGGACAACGAAGCAATACCATACAAAAGTGCTTCTGTCCTGCTCCCTATTTTGACTGTATCCGCAGACGCCCTTTATATCTTAATCAGTCATGGAACTTCGAAGAAGTTCGCTGACGTCCGTACTCACCTAAGGAAAGTTTTGAAAGATAGTTTAGATCCAAAAAGAACCTTCGCATCTGCAAAGGTTCTTTTCATGTCATCCAGGTCTAAACCTGGAACTTACTCAACTTCTTTCTTTTTCAAGAGGAGGAAGCCTCCGCTTACAGCTAACAAGAAGCCTGAAAGAATGAAGTGTGCAGTTGTGTCTTCTCCGGTTTGTGGCAATTGTGCCTTGGCTGGACTTCCTTGGAAGCTTTGTCCTACTTGGTAAGTCAAGGCTTGCACGCTTTCTTCATTTTTTGTTGTCATTTCTTTTTGTGGAAGGAGCACTTTAGGAGTATCCTTCTTGGCTAAGATTGGCTGTGGATTGCTTGTTTGGTTATGAATTGGAACCACCACTTGATCTGGTTCTTTAGCTGGAACGTAATCCATCAAGCTTGCCAACTTGCTGCCAAAGATCGCATTGGTTACCCAGCGGAAGAAGTGGACAGGGTGTTGACGGTTGGTTGGATTTCCTGCATAG
>NZ_JAJNSA010000140.1:0-4942 GCF_027497875.1 Streptococcus sp. SM3
AGGATTCTCACCTGGATTGACCCCTTTGTAATCGATATTCCCACCCGAAATCACTTTCTTATCGATCGTAAGAGTAAAATCAAGTGTCTTTTGTCCTTTGACGACTTGGTGGTCTACACGCGCAAAGAAACGCAGTTTCCCTGTCACATTGGCCATTCTTTCAGGATAGTCTGTATAGGTTACGGTGATGACCTTTCTTTGATCATCTACCGTTGCTGTCGCAACTTTTTGACCACTTGGATCCAGCAGGTCAATGGTGTCCGTTTCAAAGACCTTAAAGTCATCTCCAAGTTGGATAACGGTCTGATCTCCCTTTTTTACACGTCCATTCGGCAACACAAAGTTTGCTTCAACTTGAAAACTCTCCCAAACACCGAGTGGATCTGTAATCGCTCCACCAGTTGATTTCGAGATGTTTACAGATGTCACAACATCATTGATCGTATCTGCATGGACTTTAGCTGGACTATTGGGTTTGGCAAATCCTAAAGCCGCTAGTAAAAATAGGGCAACTGTTGTCACAACAGAATAAAGCCACTTTTTCATAAACGATTTTTCTCCTTTTTCTACGTTTACTAGATAAGGTATGTGAGTCGAAAAATTATCACTACATATTGTGAATTTATACACAACCCATCTTTTTTCATTATAATCGATTTACTTTGAGAAGACAAGCTAATATATATGCTTTTTGTATTTTAAGTACATTTTTTTGAAACAAATAAAAAATAGAGAGTGGGACAGAAATCGGTAATTCGTTAGAATTCGATTTCGTCGTCCCACCTCCGCACAGTTGAGTAGGGCTGTAAAAGATGATGAAATCAGCGTAGTAGAGCCCACTCAACCACTGCGTCTTGCTCGACAATCTAAAAATAATTGAGAGGCTAGAACTTTTGTCCCAGCCTCTTGGTTTTTTGCTTATAAGGGAACTCCGAATACCTCTAGGGACTTGAGTTCAGAAGGATGGAGTCTCCGCCATTCTCCCAATTGAAGAGTGGAATCTAGCGTTAGAGGACCCATCGAGATCCGCTCTAAATCCACCACTTCCTTGCCACAGGCAGCGACCATGCGCTTGACTTGATGGAATTTTCCTTCAGCGATTTCGATTTCGACGTAGGAGCTGGCATTTGCCTCATCCACCTCTACGATCTGCAATCTCGCGGGCAAGGTCGTGAAGTCTTTGAGGGCAATGCCTGCTTCAAAGCGGGCTACATCTGCCTCATCCATGATCCCAGCCACTTGGGCACGGTAGATCTTCGACACATGCTTCTTCGGCGACAGCATGGCATGGGCGAGCTTACCATTATTGGTCAAAAGGAGCAAGCCATGGGTATCGATATCTAGGCGCCCGACAGGAAAGACTTCCTTGTGACGGGCTGTCTCATCCAATAGATCCAAGACAGTTTGGTGATGGTCATCCTCAGTCGCTGAGATGACTCCAGCTGGTTTATGAAGCAGATAATACACAAAGGTTTCATGGACCAGATTTTCCCCCATAAAGGTCACCTGATCCTTGTCTGGATCAATCTGTAGCTTCCCTACTGTCTCTTTTTTTCCATTCACTGCGATTTTCTTTTGCTTGAGAAGCTGCTTGACCTCGGTCCTACTCCCCATGCCACAATCCACTAAAAATTTATCTAAGCGCATGATTTCTTCCCGCTCTTTCGTACAATCCAAAGACCAAAAAAGGAAACCAGGATCATGAGGATACCAGAAAATCCAAAAATAAAGGCAGAAGTTGAGGAAACAGTTCCTAAGAGGCTAAGAACAAAGGTCGTCGCGATCGAACCTGCACTACACCCCAAAATCGCAATGGAAGTTGCCTGACTTAGTACTCCAGCGGGCATCTGATCAGATATGACATTAAAAACAGTTGTGAGAGCTACACTATAGGCAAAGCCTGCAAGGACGGTCACAATGGCAAGCATCCAGAGATTGGTAGAAACCCCGATCAACAGTTGGGTCAAGCCATAGGCCACTCCCGAAACGAGCAACAAGCGATCGCGGAAGAGCTGGGTCAATGGTGAGAAGGCTAATCCTGCAAGGATCCCGACAAATTGCATAGCTGCTAAAATAAGCCCTGCAGTTTGGGCAGTGCCATGCCCAACTTGCTCCACCACACTTGGAATCCGAACAGTAATCATGACATTAGATAAGACGATCGACGCCGCAACGACCGCTAAGCCGAGCGCTGTCCGCCATTGACCCCCTGTCATCTTGACATCCCGGTGTTTTTCCTCCACTGCTTCCGTCGTAGATCCATATGGCACAAATAAGAGATACAAGAGCAAGATAGGAATACTGATTCCATAGACGAGAAAGGCAGCCTGCCAGCCAAAGCGGATCAAAAGACTAACCCCAAAGGTCAGAACTGCTGTCCCGACAACTTCTGCAGAGCCACGAATGCCAAGTGTTTGGACACGTTCTTTTCCTTTATAGCGCTCACTGATAATGGCAATGGCAGAAACATTGAGTAAACCAACCGCCATCCCGAAAATAATCCGAGACAAAAAGACAACTGGATAGGCTGGACTGATTAAGGGAATAAAGCCACACAGGGCGTACGCAACTAAGCCTATCACAATCATCTGACGCTCTGAAAACAGGCGCCCAATCCATTTATTGAAGATGAGTGAAACCATGATCCCTGCAGAAGGAAGCGAGACCAAGAGCTCAATCATGCTGTGAGGAATTCCCTTATAATAGGCAAACATGGCCGACTGCGCACTCGAAATAGAAAACGAAGTCGTCAATATAAATGAAAGCGCGAGAATACTCACTTTCTCCATGATTCTTTTCATTATTTTTTCCTTTAAACTAATCTTTTTTTCACACTCCTCCTATAATAACACGAGCTAGTGACAGGACGCAATAGATTGAATTAAAAAAACGAAATGATTTCTCAATCATTTCGTTCGTGCTAGTAATTGTGAGGCGAAGACTCCTGTTCCAACCATCAAAGCACCAATCAAGACAAAGAGCAGGTGATTGGAAGGAGCTAGTGGCGTCACCAACTGAATGAAGAAAGAAGAGACGGCTGATCCAAGATTGCAGCCAATCAAGACCAGCGAGGTCGCAAGATTCAGGAGATTGGTCGGAATTTTTTCAGATAAGTGATAGAAGATACTGGTGACTCCCGTACTGTAGGTAAATCCTGCCAAGAGGGTTCCTAGAACCAGGCTCCACAGCTGTCCAGACAAGCCAATCAAGGCTAGAGCTAGACCGAAACCAAAGCACATGATCATGAGCAAGTTCTTTTTGAAAACATGTGTCAAACTAGCAAATCCCACTCCCGCTACAATCCCTGTCAATTGCATCAGACTTAGGACTGTTCCAGCTGTTGTCGCCGTTCCCATACGAGCGTCAACAATGATATCCGGCACGCGCAGGCTAATGATAGAATTGAAACAAATGATGATACCAGCAATCACGGCTAGCATCAGACTAAAACGCCATTGAGGGGAGCGAAGGCGTGCGGAACCTTTCTTTTTCTCCTTCAAGCTAGCCTGTTTTTTCCCCTTAGGATAGGGGACAAAAAGGATATAGAGGAGTAAAATCAAGAAACCACCTCCATATACGGCAAAGATCGCTGGCCAGCCTAGGGGTAAGAGTTGTCCAACAATAAAAGTCAAGATGGCAGAGCCCACCACTTCAGCAGACCCCCGATAGCCCAGCATCCGAGTCTTGTCATTGCCTGAGTACCGTTCACTGATAATCGAAATAGCCTTGGCATTGATCATTCCTGTCCCCAAACCAAAGAGAATACGACTCAGAAAGATGAGAGGATAGTCCTGCACGACCAAAGGCACAAGGCCGCTAGTTGAAAATAGCAAAAGCCCTGCGACAATCATCTGGCGCTCACTCATCCACCGCTCGATCAGGCTATTTAAAAAGAGCATGGCCACAACCGCAAAGGCCGGCAGGGAAACCAAGAGTTCCACCTGGCCTGCTGAATATCCGAATTGGCTAAAATAGGCCTTCATAGCTGGCAAACCGGCTGTAATTGAAAAAGATGAGATCAGCATGAGCGACAAGCTCAAGAGACTGATTCTTTCCATTGTTTTTTTCATTTTTTATTTCCTACACTTTACTGGTAACATTTAACTTTACTAGTTTTTTAAAAAAAGATTCAAACTAGTATTTTCAATAGAATCCTAGTATAATCAATTTAGAAAGAGAAAAATAGGACATTTGTCCTATTTTAGGAGATTGAGATGAAAAAAATTTCCCCATCTACGAAACTCACGGACATCATCACTGACTACCAATTGGATCAGATCTTTCCAGGTGACTGTCTTAGTCAGCTGGACCTCGTTCTCTATCAGGCTGGAGAGTATATCTGCCGCCAGGGTTCTGACCAAGATGTCATTCCTTATTTTCTCAAAGGCCGGCTCAAGATCGTCCACAGTCTTGAAAATGGTAGTGACACCATCCTTGAAATCCAAGAAAAACCTGGACTGTTAGGAGAGATTGAGCTCCTGCTCGATCGGGTCTGTATCACATCGGTCATTGCAGACCAAGACTCACTAGTCGTCCAGCTCTCTGCTCGGCATTTCAAGGACCGCCTCCTGCTGGACCCGACCTTTTTGCGTTCTACGGCCAAGACCTTGGCTGAGAAATTGCACCAGATCAACTATTTGGCCCCTGCCAACTTTCATTATTCGGTCAAGGAGCGCCTCGCTACACATTTTTTGGAACATGGTGATGAAAACGGGACCCTCAAGCCCAAGATGAATCAGCTGGCCCTGCGTTTTGGGATCAGCTACCGCCACCTTAGCCGCGTCATCAAGCAGATGATCGAAGAGGGCTTAGTCCAAAGAGAAGGGCGAGTCTATACGATTTTAGATGCAAAAAGGATGAATGATTTGTCCATCAAACATGCGGAAACCGTCGACAGATAACTTTAATTTTAGGCTCTTTTGTGTTATTATGGAGGGTAGAA
>NZ_JAJNSA010000020.1:0-32200 GCF_027497875.1 Streptococcus sp. SM3
CTCGTCAGGTCGGTATTGTCCCAATCTTGTCTAGCTACATCGCCCACCGTCGCGAAGTGATTTTGGCGCGTTCACGCTTTGATAAGGAAAAGGCTGAGAAACGTCTCCATATCGTCGAAGGTTTGATTCGCGTGATTTCGATTTTGGATGAAGTCATTGCCCTTATCCGTGCTTCTGAGAATAAGGCGGACGCTAAGGAAAATCTTAAGGTAAGCTATGATTTTACGGAAGAACAGGCTGAGGCTATCGTAACCTTGCAACTGTACCGTTTGACCAATACAGACGTAGTTGTCTTGCAGGAAGAAGAAGCAGAACTTCGTGAAAAGATTGCCATGCTTGCGGCTATTATCGGTGATGAACGTACCATGTACAATCTCATGAAGAAAGAGCTTCGTGAGGTCAAGAAGAAATTTGCGACTCCACGTTTGAGTACTTTAGAAGATACAGCAAAAGTAATTGAGATTGATACAGCTAGTCTTATCGCCGAGGAAGATACCTACGTCAGCGTGACCAAGGCAGGTTACATCAAGCGTACCAGCCCACGTTCCTTTGCGGCTTCAACGCTGGAAGAAATTGGCAAACGTGATGATGACCGTTTAATCTTTGTTCAATCTGCCAAGACAACCCAGCATCTTTTGATGTTCACGACTCTTGGAAATGTCATTTATCGACCAATTCATGAATTGGCAGATATTCGCTGGAAGGATATCGGAGAGCATCTGAGCCAAACCATCACAAACTTTGAAACTAACGAAGAAATCCGCTATGTGGAAGTCGTGGATCAGTTTGATGAAGGCACAACCTACTTTGCTGCGACTCGTCTCGGTCAAATCAAGCGTGTAGAGCGAAAAGAGTTCACTCCATGGCGGACCTATAAATCTAAGTCTGTCAAGTATGCTAAGCTCAAAGACGAGACAGACCAGATTGTAGCAGTGGCTCCGATTAAACTGGATGATGTTCTCTTGATTAGCCAAAATGGTTATGCCCTTCGTTTCAATATCGAAGAGGTACCAGTTGTCGGTGCTAAGGCTGCAGGTGTCAAAGCTATGAACCTGAAAGGAGATGATGTCCTCCAATCCGCCTTTATCTGTAACACCTCATCCTTCTACCTCTTGACCCAACGTGGAAGTTTGAAACGTGTTTCTATTGACGAGATTCCGGCAACCAGCCGTGCCAAACGTGGGTTACAAGTCTTGCGTGAGCTAAAAAATAAACCGCATCGTGTCTTCTTGGCAGGAGCAGTTGCAGAACAAGGCTTTATTGGTGATCTCTTCAGTACAGATGTGGAAGAGAACGACCAAACTCTGCTTGTGCAATCCAACAAAGGAACAATCTATGAAAGCCGATTGCAAGACTTGAACTTGTCAGAACGAACCAGCAATGGAAGCTTTATTTCAGACATCATTTCAGATGAAGAAGTTTTTGATGCTTATCTTAAAGAAGTATTTACTGAAGCTAAATAAGTGAAATGAAGAATCAGTTCTAAGAGCTGGTTCTTTTTATTGAAGAAATTTTCTGAAAATTACAAAATATACTTGCTATTTTAGAAAAATAGTGTAGAATAAAAGAAATAGGTTTTTAGAATAAGGAGTGGAATATGACAGTAACGATTGATTGGGAAAATCTCGGTTTTTCCTATATGAAATTACCTTATCGCTATATTGCTCATTTTAAAAATGGACAATGGAATCAAGGAGAACTTACAGAAGATGCAACCTTGCATATTTCAGAGTCTTCTCCAAGTCTTCACTATGGTCAACAAGCCTTTGAAGGTTTGAAAGCTTACCGTACTAAGGATGGCAGTATTCAACTGTTCCGTCCTGATGAAAATGCCAAACGTCTGCAACGTACATGTGACCGTCTCTTGATGCCACAAGTTCCGACAGAAATGTTTGTAGAAGCTTGTAAGGCAGTTGTTCGTGCGAATGAAGAATACGTACCACCATACGGAACAGGTGGAACCCTATATCTTCGCCCTCTTTTGATTGGTGTCGGAGATATTATTGGGGTTAAACCAGCAGAGGAATACATTTTCACCATCTTTGCTATGCCAGTTGGAAATTACTTTAAGGGTGGTTTGGTTCCAACCAACTTCTTGATTCAGGATGAATACGACCGTGCCGCTCCAAATGGTACAGGTGCGGCTAAGGTTGGTGGAAACTATGCTGCAAGTCTCTTACCAGGGAAATTGGCCAAGTCACGTCATTTCTCAGATGTTATCTATCTAGATCCTTCAACACATACAAAGATTGAAGAAGTCGGTTCAGCTAACTTCTTTGGAATTACAGCTGATAATGAATTTGTAACACCATTGAGTCCATCTATCTTACCATCTATTACCAAGTACTCTTTGCTTTATTTGGCAGAACATCGCTTGGGTTTGATTCCGGTTGAAGGAGATGTACCAATTGATAATCTCAATCGTTTTATAGAAGCAGGTGCCTGTGGTACAGCAGCAGTTATTTCTCCAATTGGTGGAATTCAGCACGGTGATGATTTCCATGTTTTCTATAGTGAAACAGAAGTAGGTCCTGTGACTCGCAAACTCTATGATGAGTTGACAGGAATTCAGTTTGGCGATATTGAAGCGCCAGAAGGTTGGATTGTAAAAGTAGATTAAAATTAACTAAAGGAGATTTTTTATGAAATCTAAAAAGTGGCTCTTAACAGCAGGAGTGGTCCTGAGCACAACAGCTCTATTAGCGGCTTGTGGAAAAGCTGATAAAGAAGCAGATGCACCGACAACATTTTCATATGTCTATGCAGTAGATCCAGCATCTTTGGACTATAGTATAGCGACTCGTACATCGACAACAGATGTCATCGGGAACGTGGTTGATGGCTTGATGGAAAACGACCAATACGGAAATGTTATTCCTTCCTTGGCTGAAGATTGGTCTGTCTCAAAAGATGGTTTGACTTATACCTATAAACTTCGTAAAGGAGTTAAATGGTACACTTCTGAAGGTGAAGAATATGCAGAAGTAACAGCCCATGACTTTGTGACAGGACTAAAACACGTAGCTGACGGCAAGTCAGACGGTGTCTCTCTCATCCAAAATTCAATCAAGGGCTTGGATGCCTACATGACTGGTGAGACCAATGATTTCTCTACAGTTGGTGTCAAGGCCTTGGACGATTACACAGTTGAATATACCCTAAACAAACCAGAAAGTTTCTGGAACTCTAAAGTCACCACAGCAACGATGTTGCCTGTAAATGAAGAGTTTTTGAAGGCATCAGGTAAAGATTATGGAGCAGTTACTCCAGCAGGAATTCTCTACAATGGTCCTTATATCTTGAAGACCTTGACTTCTAAATCGTTAATCGAATACGAGAAAAATCCAAACTACTGGGATAAAGAAAAGGTAAAAATCGAGAAGATTAAATTGACTTACTACGATGGTTCTGATCAGGAATCCTTGATTCGTAGTTTCTCTTCTGGTGCCTATACGACAGCTCGTCTCTTCCCAAGTAGCTCAAACTTTGCTTCTACTTTGGAACAATACGGAGATAAAATCACTTATAGCCCACAGGACTCAAGTAGCTATTACTTCACCTTTAACGTAAATCGTCAGTCATATAATAAAACTGCGAAAACAAGTGAAGAGCAAAAAACTTCAACTAAAGAAGCTATGCTGAATAAGGACTTCCGTCAGGCTATCAACTTTGCCTTCAACCGCCATTCTTATGCTGCACAGCTAAATGGTGAAGACGGTGCGGACAAGATTATTCGTAACAGTCTCGTTCCAGATAACTTTGTACAAGCAGGTGGTAAAAACTTTGGTCAAATCGCTCAAGCAGAGTTGGTGAACTATGGTGACCAGTGGAAAGGTGTTGAGCTAGTTGACGGTAAGGATTCTATCTACAACCCTGACAAGGCTAAAGCTGCATTCGAAAAAGCTAAGAAAGACTTGGAATCTAAAGGGGTAACATTCCCAATTCACTTGGATGTCCCAGTTGAACAAACAGATACCATCGCCGTTCAACAAAGCAACTCTTTCAAACAGTCAATTGAATCAACTCTTGGTGCTGAAAATGTTGTCATCGACGTTCTTCAAATGACAGATAATGAAAAGGAAACAATCACTTCTCAAGCGCGTGTTCCTTCTCAAAAAGATTATGATTTGAACAGTACAGGATGGGCTCCAAGCTATCAAGACCCAGCATCTTACTTGAATATCATGGATCCTAAATCAGGTTCTGCTATGAAACACCTTGGTATTACTAAAGGGAAAGATAAGGATGTTGTAGCGAAACTTGGTTTGGACCAGTATAAGAAATTATTGGATGATGCCGATTCAGAAACTACGAATCTTGAAGAACGCTATGAAAAATATGCCAAGGCTCAAGCTTGGTTGACAGATAGTTCATTATTGATGCCTACAGCCTCATCTGGTGGTTCTCCAGTTGTAAGTAATGTCGTGCCATTCTCAAAACCATACTCACAAGTTGGTATTAAAGGTGACCCATATATCTTTAAAGGAATGAAATTGCAAAAAGATATCGTTACAACAAAAGAATATGAAGAAGCACTGAAAAAATGGCAAAAAGAAAAATTGGAATCAAATGGTAAGTACCAAAAAGAATTAGAAAAACACATTAAATAAAGCGTAAAACTCTATATCAGACAAGCCTGATATAGAGTTTTTTCTTGCTAGTTTTAGGATTTTCATGTAAAATAGAAAAAGTGAAGAGAGGTATGGAATGAGTAAGAAAGATAAAAAAATCGAAATTCAAGTAGCAGATGCCAAAGTTAAGGTAGGAAAAGACAGTTTTGAAGGTTATACGTTGACTATTGGTAAAAAAGTTATCGGAGAAATTGCCGAATTAGATGGACAATTTGCCATCATAAAGAATGGAAATGTCGATAGTTTTTATAAAAAATTGGAAAAAGCTGTGGAAATTTTGATTGAAAATTATAATTTAGCAAAATAAGTCTTGTTTTTTTGAAATTTTCATGATATAATAGTCCATGTTGATTGTAGGAGAGATAGCGAAGAGGCTAAACGCGGCGGACTGTAAATCCGCTCCTTCGGGTTCGGGGGTTCGAATCCCTCTCTCTCCATTTCATCAATGGGGTATAGCCAAGCGGTAAGGCAAGGGACTTTGACTCCCTCATGCGTTGGTTCGAATCCAGCTACCCCAGTTCTTAGGTAATGATCAAGATAAAAAGCAAAATATCTTAGGGTATTTTATTTTTATAATTGAAAGACGTGAACGATATGAACATGTCCTTGCGGGTGCTTAGGAAAAAAATTATAAGTATGTCAAGTTTAAGAAAAACTTGATTGTTGGAGGATTTTTTAGATGAACGAATTTGAAGATTTGCTAAATAGCGTTAGCCAAGTTGAGACTGGTGATGTTGTTAGTGCTGAAGTATTGACAGTTGATGCGACTCAAGCTAACGTTGCAATCTCTGGAACTGGTGTTGAAGGTGTCTTGACTCTTCGCGAATTGACAAACGATCGCGATGCAGATATCAATGACTTTGTTAAAGTAGGAGAAGTATTGGATGTTCTTGTACTTCGTCAAGTAGTTGGTAAAGATACTGATACAGTTACATACCTTGTATCTAAAAAACGCCTTGAAGCTCGCAAAGCATGGGACAAACTTGTTGGTCGCGAAGAAGAAGTTGTTACTGTTAAAGGAACTCGTGCCGTTAAAGGTGGACTTTCAGTAGAATTTGAAGGTGTTCGTGGATTTATCCCAGCTTCAATGTTGGATACTCGTTTCGTACGTAACACTGAGCGTTTTGTAGGTCAAGAATTTGATGCTAAAATCAAAGAAGTTGACGCTAAAGAAAACCGCTTCATCCTTTCACGTCGTGAAGTTGTTGAAGCAGCTACAGCAGCAGCTCGCGCTGAAGTATTCGGTAAATTGGCTGTTGGTGATGTAGTAACTGGTAAAGTTGCACGTATCACAAGCTTCGGTGCTTTCATCGACCTTGGTGGTGTTGACGGATTGGTTCACTTGACTGAATTGTCACACGAACGTAACGTATCACCAAAATCAGTTGTAACTGTTGGTGAAGAAATTGAAGTGAAAATCCTTGATCTTAACGAAGAAGAAGGACGCGTATCACTTTCACTTAAAGCAACAACACCTGGACCATGGGATGGCGTTGAGCAAAAATTGGCTAAAGGTGATGTAGTAGAAGGAACAGTTAAACGTTTGACTGACTTCGGTGCATTTGTTGAAGTATTGCCAGGTATCGATGGACTTGTTCACGTATCACAAATTTCACACAAACGTATTGAAAATCCAAAAGAAGCTCTTAAAGTTGGTCAAGAAGTTAAAGTTAAAGTTCTTGAAGTTAACGCAGATGCAGAGCGCGTATCACTTTCTATCAAAGCTCTTGAAGAGCGTCCAGCTCAAGAAGAAGGACAAAAAGAAGAAAAACGTGCTGCTCGTCCACGTCGTCCAAAACGTCAAGAAAAACGTGATTTCGAACTTCCAGAAACACAAACAGGATTCTCAATGGCTGACTTGTTCGGTGATATCGAACTTTAATCAAATTGAAAATTCACAAAATCCTTTGTTTTCTAAACAAGGGATTTTTCTTTTGTCTGTAAGCCTTTTTTGATATAATAGTTCTATGTTAGAATCAGAAAAACAATCACGTTATCAAATGTTAAATGAGGAGTTCTCTTTTTTATTGGAAGGTGAAACCAATGTTTTGGCTAATCTTTCCAACGCCAGCGCTCTTCTAAAATCACGCTTCCCTAATACCGTATTTGCAGGCTTTTATCTGTTCGATGGAAAGGAATTGGTTTTAGGTCCTTTCCAAGGAGGTGTTTCCTGCATCCGTATTGCGCTAGGCAAGGGTGTTTGTGGTGAGGCAGCCCATTTTCAGGAAACTGTTCTGGTTGGTGATGTAACAACTTATCCCAACTATATTTCTTGTGATAGTAGTGCTAAAAGTGAAATTGTTGTGCCAATGATGAAGAATGGTCAATTACTTGGAGTTTTAGATCTGGATTCTTCAGAGATTGATGATTATGATGCTATGGATCGAGATTATTTGGAACAATTTGTCGCTATTTTGCTTGAAAAGACAGAATGGGACTTTACAATGTTTGGGGAGAAAGCCTAATGTATCAAGCACTTTATCGAAAATATAGAAGTCAAAACTTCTCCCAGTTGGTTGGACAGGAAGTTGTGGCTAAGACTCTTAAACAAGCAGTGGAGCAAGAGAAAATAAGTCATGCCTATCTTTTTTCTGGTCCTCGTGGAACGGGAAAAACCAGTGTAGCCAAGATTTTTGCCAAAGCTATGAACTGTCCAAATCAAGTGGGTGGTGAACCTTGTAATAACTGCTATATTTGTCAAGCAGTGACAGATGGTAGTTTAGAAGATGTCATTGAAATGGATGCGGCTTCTAATAATGGGGTAGATGAAATTCGTGAAATTCGTGATAAATCTACCTATGCGCCTAGCCTTGCTCGTTATAAGGTCTATATCATAGATGAGGTTCACATGCTGTCTACAGGAGCTTTTAATGCCCTCCTAAAGACGTTAGAAGAGCCAACACAGAATGTGGTCTTTATTTTGGCCACTACTGAATTGCACAAGATTCCTGCCACTATTCTATCCCGTGTGCAACGTTTTGAATTTAAATCGATTAAGACACAGGATATTAAGGAACATATCCGCTATATTTTAGAAAAAGAAAATATCAGTTCTGAACCAGAGGCTGTGGAAATCATTGCCAGACGGGCTGAAGGTGGAATGCGGGACGCCTTGTCTATTTTGGATCAAGCCCTGAGTTTGACACAGGGAAATGAGTTGACGACTGCTATCTCTGAAGAAATTACTGGTACCATTAGTCTATCAGCCTTGGATGATTATGTGGCTGCCTTGTCTCAACAGGATGTTCCCAAGGCCCTAGCATGCTTAAATCTTCTATTTGACAATGGTAAGAGCATGACTCGTTTTGTGACCGACCTTTTACACTATTTAAGAGACTTGTTAATTGTTCAAACAGGTGGAGAAAATACTCATCATAGTCCAGTCTTTGTAGAAAATTTGGCACTTTCTCAAGAAAATCTGTTTGAAATGATTCGCTTAGCGACAGTCAGTTTAGCAGATATTAAGTCTAGTTTGCAGCCTAAGATTTATGCTGAGATGATGACTATCCGTTTAGCAGAGATTAAGCCTGAACCAGCTCTTTCTGGGGTAGTTGAACATGAAATTTCTGCATTGAGACAGGAAGTTGCCCGTCTCAAACAAGAACTCGCAAATGTGGGAACTGTAGCTAAGCCAACCAGTCCAGTACCTAGTCGTCCAACAGCAGGCAAAACAGTCTATCGTGTGGATCGTAATAAAGTTCAATCTATCCTACAAGAGGCCGTCGAAAATCCTGATTTAGCACGTCAAAATCTGATTCGCTTACAGAATGCCTGGGGAGAGGTGATTGAAAGTCTAGGTGGGCCTGATAAGGCTTTGCTAGTTGGTTCTCAACCGGTTGCGGCCAATGAACACCATGCTATTCTTGCTTTTGAGTCTAACTTCAATGCTGGTCAAACCATGAAACGAGACAATCTCAACACCATGTTTGGCAATATCCTCAGTCAGGCAGCAGGTTTTTCACCTGAGATTTTAGCCATTTCCACGGAGGAATGGAAAGAAGTTCGCGCAGCCTTTTCAGCCAAAGCCAAATCTTCCCAAACTGAAAAAGAAGCAGAAGAAAGCCTGATTCCAGAAGGATTTGAATTTTTGGCTGATAAAATGAAGGTAGAGGAAGACTAAAGAAAGATTTCATGATACAATAAGTTTATGAATAGACAACAATTTATTATCATCGCGCTGTTTACAGCTGCTGAGACCTATTTTTTCAATGAAGCCTGGATGACTGGTCGCTATATTATGGCAGCCTTTTGGGCCATTTTGCTCTTTAGAAATTTTCGAGTCAGTTACTTGATGGGCAAAATAGTAGATGTTATTGACCAGCATTTAAAAGGAAAAGACTAGTCCTCAGCTTCTAGACAAAATCAAAGCCTTTTAGGCTTTTTTTTGTTATACTATAAAAGTATATTTATTGACCTTTTATACTCTTCGAAAATCAAATTCAAACCGTGTCAGCTTCACCTTGCCGTACTCAAGTACAGCCTGCGGCTAGCTTCCTAGTTTGCTCTTTGATTTTCATTGAGTATTTCCGTATTTTCTAGGGAAATCAAGTATGTTTCTAGTAAGTACTGTAAAGGCTTTGAAAAAGAAAGGAACTATCATGTCAGTATTAGAGATCAAAGATCTTCACGTTGAGATTGAAGGAAAAGAAATTTTAAAAGGGGTTAACCTGACCCTGAAAACAGGAGAAATCGCCGCTATCATGGGACCAAATGGTACTGGTAAATCGACTCTTTCTGCCGCTATCATGGGAAATCCAAACTATGAAGTTACCAAAGGTGAAGTCTTGTTTGATGGTGTAAACATCCTTGAGTTGGAAGTGGACGAGCGTGCGCGTATGGGACTTTTCCTTGCTATGCAATACCCATCAGAAATTCCTGGTATTACTAACGCTGAGTTTCTTCGTGCAGCCATGAATGCTGGTAAAGAAGACGATGAGAAGATTTCAGTTCGCGAGTTTATCACTAAGCTAGATGAAAAAATGGAATTGCTCAACATGAAAGAAGAAATGGCTGAGCGTTACCTCAACGAAGGTTTCTCTGGTGGTGAGAAAAAACGTAATGAGATTCTTCAACTTTTGATGTTGGAGCCAACATTTGCCCTTTTGGACGAGATTGACTCTGGTCTTGATATTGACGCTCTTAAAGTTGTTTCTAAAGGTGTTAATGCCATGCGTGGTGAAGGCTTTGGTGCTATGATTATCACTCACTACCAACGTCTTTTGAACTACATCACGCCTGATGTGGTACACGTCATGATGGAAGGTCGTGTTGTCCTTTCAGGTGGTCCAGAATTGGCTGCGCGTTTGGAACGTGAAGGATACGCAAAACTAGCTGAAGAACTTGGCTACGATTACAAGGAAGAATTGTAATTCCCTCGTATCTTTTAGGAGAAGTAAATGACTAAAGAAAATATTAAACTTTTTTCAGAAATGCACGCTGAACCAAGCTGGTTGGCTGATCTCCGTCAAAAAGCTTTTGACAAGATTGAGACTTTGGAATTACCAGTTATTGAGCGTGTCAAATTCCACCGTTGGAATCTGGGTGATGGAACGATTACAGAAAGTGAGTCATCAGCAAATGTTCCAGATTTCACAGCTCTAGATAATCACTTGAAGTTGGTGCAAGTAGGGACTCAGACTGTTTTTGAGCAAACTCCAGTTGAGTTAGCTGAACAGGGTGTTGTCTTCACAGATTTCCATTCAGCTTTAGAAGAAATTCCAGAACTGATCGAAGAATTCTTCATGTCATCTGTTAAGTATGACGATGACAAGTTGGCAGCCTACCATACAGCTTATTTCAACAGTGGTGCTGTTCTCTACATTCCTGATAATGTTGAGATTAAAGAACCAATCGAAGGAATTTTCTATCAAGACAGCGATAGCGATGTGCCGTTTAACAAGCATATTATGATTATCGCTGGTAAAAATTCTAAGATTAGTTATCTGGAACGTTTAGAGTCACGTGGCCAAGGAAGTGTCAAAGCAACTGCCAATATCACTGTGGAAGTGATTGCACGTTCTGGTGCGCAAGTGAAGTTTGCGGCTATCGACCGTCTAGGTGAAAATGTTACTGCCTACATTAGCCGTCGTGGTAAATTAGGCAACGATGCAAGCATTGACTGGGCGATTGGTGTTATGAACGAAGGAAACGTCGTTGCGGACTTTGATAGTGACTTGATTGGTAACGGTAGCCATGCAGATCTCAAGGTTGTAGCTCTTTCAAGTGGCCGTCAGGTACAAGGAATTGATACACGTGTAACTAACTATGGTTGCAACTCAATCGGAAATATCCTACAACATGGGGTTATTCTTGAAAAAGCAACTTTG
The DNA here is from genome assembly GCF_027497875.1 of Streptococcus sp. SM3. The sequence goes on from NZ_JAJNSA010000020.1 coordinate 10,958, forward strand.
ACCTTCAATGGTATTGGCCACATTATTAAGGGTGCTAAGGGTGCAGATGCGCAACAAGAGAGCCGTGTTCTTATGCTGTCAGACCAAGCGCGTTCAGATGCCAACCCAATTCTTTTGATTGATGAAAATGACGTAACTGCAGGACACGCGGCTTCTATCGGTCAGGTAGATCCAGAAGATATGTATTACCTCATGAGCCGTGGCTTGGATAAGGCAACTGCAGAACGTTTGGTTGTCCGTGGTTTCCTTGGCTCTGTTATCGTTGAGATTCCAGTCAAGGAAGTTCGTGATGAAATGATTGCAACCATCGAAGAAAAATTGTCAAAACGCTAAGGGGTAGCCTATGTTAGATGTAGAAGCGATTCGCAAGGATTTTCCAATTTTAGACCAGATTGTTAATGATGAACCATTGGTTTATTTGGACAATGCTGCGACGACACAAAAACCACTAGCAGTTCTGGAGACGATTAACCGCTACTATGAACAGGATAATGCCAATGTTCATCGTGGCGTTCATACCTTGGCTGAAAGGGCGACAGCTTCTTATGAGGCGGCTCGTGAAACCATTCGTAAGTTTATCAATGCAGGGTCTACAAAGGAAGTTCTCTTTACTAGAGGAACGACAACCAGTCTTAACTGGGTAGCGCGTTATGCTGAGGAAGTCTTGACTGAGGGAGACCAGGTCTTGATTTCCGTCATGGAACACCATTCCAATATCATTCCTTGGCAGGAAGCCTGCCGTAAGACTGGGGCAGAGCTTGTCTATGTCTATCTCAAGAATGGGGCTCTAAATATGGATGATTTGCGTTCTAAATTGACTGACAAGGTAAAATTTGTTTCCCTAGCTCATGCTTCAAATGTTCTTGGTGTGGTTAATCCTATCAAAGAAATCACACAAATCGCTCACCAAGTTGGAGCTATTATGGTGGTGGATGGCGCTCAGTCTACGCCTCATATGAAGATTGATGTCCAGGACTTGGATGTGGACTTCTTTGCCTTTTCGGGTCACAAGATGGCTGGTCCGACTGGTATCGGTGTTCTTTACGGTAAAGAAAAGTATCTGGAACAAATGTCACCAGTAGAATTTGGCGGCGAAATGATTGATTTCGTCTATGAGCAATCTGCTAGCTGGAAGGAATTGCCTTGGAAATTCGAGGCAGGAACTCCTAATATGGCAGGTGCAATTGGACTTGCTGCGGCAGTGGATTATCTGGAAAAGATTGGTATGGATGCCATTGAAGCTCATGAACAGGAATTAATCGCATACGTCTATCCAAAACTGCAGGCGATTGAAGGATTGACTATTTACGGTTCTCAGAACTTGGCTCAACGTTCAGGTGTCATTGCCTTTAACCTAGGCGACCTTCATCCTCACGACCTTGCGACTGCTTTGGATTATGAAGGTGTAGCTGTTCGCGCAGGTCATCATTGCGCTCAACCCTTGCTCCAATATTTGGAAGTTCCAGCAACAGCTCGTGCAAGTTTTTATATCTATAATACCAAGGCTGACTGCGATAAATTAGTCGATGCCTTACAAAAGACAAAGGAGTTTTTCAATGGCACTTTCTAAACTAGATAGCCTTTATATGGCAGTGGTAGCGGACCATTCGAAAAATCCACATCACCAAGGGAAGTTAGAAGACGCTGAACAAATCAGTCTCAACAATCCGACCTGTGGGGATGTTATCAATCTCTCCGTCAAGTTTGATGCAGATGACCGCTTGGAAGATATCGCTTTTCTAAACTCAGGTTGTACCATCTCAACTGCCTCTGCGAGTATGATGACAGATGCCGTTTTAGGCAAGACCAAGCAAGAAATCTTGGAACTTGCTACCATTTTTTCTGAAATGGTTCAAGGGCAAAAAGATGACAGACAAGATAGTCTTGGAGACGCAGCCTTCTTATCAGGTGTTGCCAAATTCCCTCAACGGATCAAGTGTGCAACCCTAGCTTGGAATGCACTTAAGAAAACAATTGAAAATCAAGAAAATAAGTAAGGCAAGTTTCTTTTGTCTTATGAATCAGTAGAAATGAAGAATGAAAGAAAGGATATTATGGCTGAAGAAAGAGTAGAACCAAAACCAATTGATCTTGGTGAATATAAATTTGGTTTTCATGATGATGTAGAGCCTGTCCTATCGACAGGAAAAGGATTGAATGAAGATGTCATTCGTGAGCTATCAGCTGCAAAGGGAGAGCCTGAGTGGATGTTAGAGTTCCGTTTGAAGTCTTATGAAACCTTCAAAAAAATGCCCATGCAAACTTGGGGAGCAGATTTGTCAGAGATTGATTTTGATGACCTGATTTATTATCAAAAACCATCTGATAAACCAGCCCGTTCATGGGACGAAGTTCCTGAAAAGATTAAAGAAACCTTTGAACGTATCGGGATTCCTGAAGCTGAGCGTGCTTATCTAGCTGGTGCCTCTGCCCAGTACGAGTCAGAAGTGGTTTACCACAACATGAAGGAAGAGTTCCAAAAATTGGGGATTATCTTTACAGATACGGATTCTGCCCTTAAGGAATACCCAGACTTGTTTAAGCAATACTTTGCGAAGTTGGTACCGCCAACAGATAACAAGTTGGCTGCCCTTAACTCAGCAGTATGGTCTGGTGGAACCTTTATCTACGTACCAAAAGGTGTCAAAGTTGATATTCCGCTTCAAACCTACTTCCGTATAAACAATGAAAATACAGGGCAATTTGAACGTACTTTGATTATCGTTGATGAAGGAGCAAGTGTTCATTACGTTGAAGGATGTACAGCACCAACTTATTCAAGTAACAGCTTGCATGCGGCCATCGTAGAAATCTTTGCCTTGGATGGAGCTTATATGCGTTATACGACTATCCAAAACTGGTCTGATAACGTCTATAACTTGGTAACGAAACGTGCTAAAGCTCAAAAGGATGCCACTGTTGAGTGGATTGATGGTAACTTGGGTGCAAAAACAACCATGAAATACCCATCTGTTTACCTAGATGGAGAAGGGGCGCGTGGTACCATGCTCTCTATCGCTTTTGCTAATGCAGGGCAACATCAGGATACTGGAGCTAAGATGATCCACAACGCTCCACATACAAGCTCGTCTATCGTGTCTAAATCCATCGCTAAAGGTGGAGGAAAGGTTGACTATCGTGGACAAGTAACCTTTAATAAAAACTCTAAGAAATCTGTCTCTCACATCGAGTGTGATACCATTATCATGGATGACTTATCAGCATCAGATACCATTCCGTTTAATGAAATTCACAACTCACAAGTCGCTTTGGAACACGAAGCTAAGGTATCTAAGATTTCAGAAGAACAACTCTATTACCTCATGAGCCGTGGATTGTCAGAATCTGAGGCAACTGAGATGATTGTAATGGGATTTGTAGAACCCTTTACAAAAGAACTTCCAATGGAATATGCAGTTGAGCTGAACCGTTTGATTAGCTATGAAATGGAAGGATCAGTTGGCTAAGAATATGTAGAATCTGAGCAGGATTTATTCTGTTCGGATTTTTTTGAAAAAATATCTTATAAATATTCACAAAATCCCTTTTATATGATAAAATAAAACAATCATATTTAATGGAGATGAAGTATGAATATTTTTAGAACAAAAGATGTTAGCTTGGGACGTACTGAAATGCACCGTCATTTAAAAGTATGGGATTTGATTTTATTAGGAATCGGTGCCATGGTAGGAACTGGGATTTTTACCATTACAGGAACCGCAGCAGCAACGCTTGCTGGTCCGTCACTGGTTGTATCTATAGTGATTTCTGCCCTGTGTGTTTCTTTATCCGCCCTCTTTTTCGCAGAGTTTGCCTCTCGTGTTCCTGCAACTGGTGGTGCTTATAGTTATTTGTATGCAATTTTGGGTGAATTACCAGCTTGGATTGCTGGTTGGTTGACCATCATGGAATTCATGACAGCAGTTTCTGGTGTGGCCTCTGGCTGGGCAGCTTATTTTAAAGGCTTACTCAGTAACTATAGTATTTCAATGCCTCAAGCCTTGAATGGGACCTTTAACCCTGAGCAGGGTACCTATATAGACCTTTTACCTATTTTGGTATTGACACTGGTAACCGGTTTAGTTTTATTAAATTCCAAGGCAGCATTGCGTTTTAATTCGCTTCTAGTCGTCTTGAAGTTCTCTGCTCTCGCTTTGTTTATTCTAGTTGGTATCTGGTATATTAAACCAGAAAATTGGTCCAACTTTGCTCCCTTTGGTTTTGGTCAAATTTATGGTGGAAGTACTGGAATAATGGCAGGAGCATCTTTGATGTTCTTTGGTTTTCTAGGATTTGAATCTATTTCGATGGCTGTTGATGAAATTCAAAATCCACAAAAGAATGTCCCACAAGGAATTGTTTTGTCTTTGACAATCGTAACGATTCTCTATGCTCTGGTTACATTAGTATTGACAGGGATTGTTCACTACAGCCAACTCAATGTGGACGATGCTGTAGCTTTTTCATTGCGAAGTATAGGAATTGGTTGGGCAGCTAATTATGTGTCATTAGTGGCCATTTTGACACTAATAACAGTATGTATTTCTATGACTTATGCCTTATCGCGTATGATTTACAGTTTAGCACGTGATGGTCTTTTACCTCGAAGTTTTAAGCAATTAAGCAAAACAAGTCGTGTTCCTAAAAATGCGACCATCTTAACTGGAGTTGCTTCTGCAATAGCAGCAGGAGTATTTCCGCTAGCTAGTATCGCGGCCTTTCTAAATATTTGTACGCTTGCTTATCTTATCTTATTGGCTTATGGAATTATAAAACTTAGAAAGGATAAGGGAATGCCTAAAGAAGGAGAATTCAAAACTCCCCTAGTTCCCTTGTTGCCGATTCTCTCGATTCTAATCTGTCTTTCCTTTATGCTTCAATATAGTGTAGAAACATGGATTGCGTTTGGAATTGCTCTTGTAGTTGGACTTGTGATTTACTTTACTTATGGCTATCGTCATTCTACACTTTCTGAATAAAGAAAAAGCTGGAACTTCCCAGCTTTTTGCTTACTCTTTTATATATGTGAAGCCTTCTCCTAGGATTTCATGGGCTTCTGTAATAGTTATAAAGGCTTGAGGATCGATTCGATGAATCATTTCCTTCATTTTCACAATTTCATTTCTTCCGACAATACAGTAAATGATTTTTAAATCTTCTCGACTATAATAACCTTGACCTGAGATGAAAGTAACGCCTCTACCTAGGTCATCATTAATCGCCTTAGCAAGTTGTTCAGGACGTTTTGTAATAATCATAAAGCCTTTACCAGCATAGCCTCCTTCGCCAATCAAATCAATAACACGCGAAACGATAAAATCAAATAAGAGCGTGTAGGAAACCAATCTCAAGTCTTTGAAGATTAGGAGAATGAGCATGAGAATACAAAAATCTAAGATAAAGAGCAGTTTCCCCATAGATATATGAGTGTATTTATTGAGAATACGAGCTAGAATATCAGTACCACCAGTTGTACCTCCAGCATTAAAGATAATTCCAAGACCAATTCCCAATAGAATCCCAGCTATAAGGGCAGTGATTAGTAAATCACCTTGAAGATCAATATGAAGGGGTATACGTTCAAAAAAGGCCAACCAGGCAGACAAGGCTAAGGTTCCTAGTAAACTAGAATAGAGGGACTTTGCTCCAAAAATCTTCCAAGCTAGGATGAAAAGGGGAATATTAATCAGCAAGTTCATCAGAGAAACAGGGATTTTAAAAAGATAAAAGGTGATGAGGGTAATACCTGTCGCCCCTCCTTCAAAGAGATGATGAGGAACTACAAAATAAGTTAGACCAAAAGCATAGATAGCAGCACCTAGTAAAATGGTTAAAATGGGATAAATTTTTTTAATCATAGGGACCTCTTTTCTTATAAGTAGATTATATCAAATTTTTAAGGAAAATTTGATTGACTCCATTAGGATTTTTAATCTTTTTTTGATATAATTAAAAGTAAGAAAACCAATCTGAATCCTAAAATAGAAAGATTGATACTATGACAAAAATTAAGATTGTAACCGATTCATCTGTTACTATTGAACCTGAACTAGTAAAACAATTAGATATCACTGTTGTTCCTTTATCTGTAATGATTGATAATGTTGTTTATTCTGATGCGGATTTGAAAGAAGAAGGTAAATTTCTTCAGTTGATGCAAGAAAGTAAGAATCTTCCGAAAACAAGCCAGCCCCCTGTAGGTGTCTTTGCTGAAATTTTTGAAGAACTATGCAAGGATGGTAGCCAGATTCTTGCTATTCATATGTCTCATGCCCTTTCTGGTACTGTAGAAGCGGCACGTCAAGGTGCTAGCTTATCTACTGCCGATGTGACAGTTATTGATAGTTCCTTCACTGACCAAGCCCTGAAATTCCAAGTTGTTGAGGCTGCGAAGTTAGCACAAGAAGGCAAAGAGTTGGAGGAAATCTTATCTCATGTAGAAGAGGTTAAAAACCACACAGAACTCTATATTGGCGTTTCAACTTTGGAAAATTTAGTAAAAGGTGGACGAATTGGCCGTGTAACTGGATTGTTGAGCTCACTTCTCAATATACGTGTTGTCATGCAGATGAAAGACCATGAATTGCAACCAATCGTTAAAGGTCGTGGAGCTAAAACTTTTAAAAAATGGTTGGATGAGCTGACAACGTCGCTCTCTGAACGTTCTGTAGCAGAGATTGGAATTTCATATTCTGGTAGTGCTGATTGGGCTGAAGAGATGAAAGAAAGCTTACAAGCTTATGTTGAAAAACCAATTTCTGTTTTGGAAACGGGTTCCATTATTCAAACTCACACGGGTGAGAATGCTTGGGCTGTTTTAGTACGTTACAACTCCTAAAAAAATAAATAAAATGGGAAGAAATAGCGTTTTTAACTTGACCTAAAAGGGATTTTAGGATATGATTATATTTGTTAATTAGAAATAAAATTGGAGGAATCATTAACATGGCAAACAAACAAGATTTGATCGCTAAAGTAGCAGAAGCTACAGAATTGACTAAGAAAGACTCAGCAGCAGCAGTTGAAGCTGTATTCGCAGCAGTAACTGAGTACCTTGCAGCTGGTGAAAAAGTTCAATTGATCGGTTTTGGTAACTTTGAAGTTCGTGAGCGTGCTGCACGTAAAGGTCGCAACCCACAAACTGGTAAAGAAATCAAGATTGCAGCTTCTAAAGTTCCAGCATTCAAAGCTGGTAAAGCTCTTAAAGACGCTGTTAAATAATCAACCTTTAAAAAGCCTATCATATCAAGCATTTGAGCTTGTGTGACAGGCTTTTTTTATGTACAGGGGGCAAAAAAGGGGCAAAACTATAAATTATCTAGCAAATTGAGGATATTGTCATTCATCTTCTTTGTAACGTGTGTAGATTTTGTTTATTGTCCTAGAATCAGAACGACCTACTCTTGTCATAATTGCTTTTAGAGTTACGCTATTCTGCTTACGAGAGTACGCCTAAAGATGTGGTAGGTGAGGTGTCTATCAATGGATTCTTCAAGTTGTGTATTTGTTTTCAGATTTAAATCTTCAATAGCTTTTACGATTTTTGGCAGTTCCGCTCGTCATGCAGAATTATATTCGATATACTCAAGGTTCACTGTGTAAGCAAGAGACAGGTTTAAGATTAATTTAGATTACTCTGATTTTGACTTTGAAAGATCAAGTTTGATTAGAAAGCGTTGAATGTATTTTATATCGATATAAAGCTCAAATGCCTATTTAAAATCATTCATGCTACTAGTAAGAGAGCTGATATAGCTCCCTTAGACTTTTTTTGGTAAAAAGTCCACCACTCTTCTAAAAAAGTGAAATTTACTTTAATATATAGCTTAGATACTGCAATAAATGGCCATTATGCTACTGTTGTATATGGATATAATGCTGAAAAGTTGAAGAAATTCAAATGTCGACTGAATATGACAGATATAGGATAAGAAGAGAGAGCAAGCGATCCTTTTATCTTTATATTATCGTGATTTCTTAATTTTAATGGATACAGTAGAAAACGAGATTATAGAAGTAAAAAATTGAAAAGCAGTTGGAATTTATTGCTAATCTCTGTAATGATGTAAGTATTAATGATTTACTGAAATAAACAGATTTGGCAAAAATTATGTCTATCTTTACAGAATTTTATGCTCAATTAGTAGGTAATGTAGAGCTAAAAAGGAAGTGATGGCACTTGAGCAAATTTTCAAATGTTTTTATTGTTTTATCAGGCAAGTTAAAGAGGGGCTTCTGGTGTGAGTATTCGTGATTTCATGGAAGGGACTAATGGAGTCCTGGCAACAATTGAAAAAGTGATAAAGAAGAAGTAATCGATTTAGCTGGTTTTGAACTTTAACTTGTCAATGTAGCTATAAGAGAGTATAGTAATGTTAAAAATATGGGGGCTATATGGATAAGCAATTTGTTATACCAGTGAGAGTTGATGAGAGAATTTTAAATAAACTCGATTTTGTATCAATAAAGCTACAATAAGGACAATCAGAAACGATTGGTAAAGGACTAGAGAGGCTCTATAGTGATCTGGGGAGAAAGATGACTGGAAAAGGATTGATTTGGGCACATATTTGATTAGGTGTGGCTATTTCTGCCTTAGCACTCTATACCTAAACGATTATTTATATTTTTAATCATGATATGGAAGAAATTTTTGCAACTTTTATTATGTTGGTAATTTATTCACTATTCTTTCTGTTATTTTTGATATCAGTTGAGAGATTATCTTTATTGGTTTGCGTAGAATTAGCTTATCGTAATTTGCAACGATATAAAAAAATTAAAAAGTCCCTTCTTTTTGATAGTACTTTTACAAATAAAAGTCTTAGTAATATAATAGAGCTATAGAAGGGGAGGTGGAAGAAATGTTTCGAAAAGAAAAAGCACGCAAGCGATTTTGCTTTTGGTTTATTATTTTTATCCTTTATCTTTTTTTTTGATTGTATTGTATTTGTACAAATTTTGGAGATACCTTGGGTATGATTTTACTATCACCTTTTATCTTTGCTTCCCTGCCACTCTACGCCTATCTAATTCTTGGTTTGTTTATCTGGTTTTTTATGAGACTGGCAATGGATGATTTTATGTCTCTTTAGTTAAAGGAAAGCTAAGATCGAGAAAGGACACATTTCGTCCTTTCTTTTTTTGATAGATATATTTTTTCTTTTTAAAGAGAATTTTTTTACAAAATTTCTTGGTTATTTTGTTTATTTATGCTATAATAGGAACAATTATTTTTAGGAGGTGCAGTATGTCTTATTTGTTTGAGATATTACCGAGTTTATTGAGAGGTGCAAGCATGACTTTGCAGGTTTTTGCACTGGTCTTGATTTTTTCTATTCCCTTGGGCGTTTTGATTGCCTTTGCCTTGCAAGTCCATTGGAAGCCCCTCCATCATCTGATTAACATTTACATTTGGATTATGCGGGGAACACCCTTGCTCTTGCAATTAATCTTTATCTATTATGTGCTGCCAAGTATTGGGATTCGTTTGGACCGTCTTCCTGCGGCCATCATCGCCTTTGTTCTCAATTATGCGGCTTACTTTGCTGAAATCTTCCGTGGAGGGATTGATACCATTCCTAAAGGTCAATATGAGGCTGCTAAGGTCTTGAAGTTCAGTCCTTTTGCTACTGTACGCTATATTATCTTGCCCCAAGTGACCAAGATTGTTCTTCCTAGTGTCTTTAATGAAGTCATGAGTTTGGTCAAGGATACCTCTCTGGTCTATGCTCTAGGCATTTCAGACCTTATCTTGGCTAGTCGCACAGCTTCCAACCGTGATGCTAGCCTAGTTCCTATGTTCTTGGCAGGAGCTATTTACTTGATTTTGATTGGTATTGTGACCATTCTTGCAAAAAAAGTTGAGAAGAAGTACAGTTACTATAGATAGGAGGCTGCCATGTTAGAATTACGAAATATCAATAAAGGATTTGGTGAAAAGCAAATTTTGTCCAATTTCAGTCTAAAAATTCCTGAAAAGCAAATCTTGGCTATCGTAGGACCTTCTGGTGGAGGTAAGACAACCCTCTTACGTATGCTTGCAGGTCTTGAAACCATTGATTCAGGGCAAATCTTTTATAATGGAGAATCTTTAGAACTGGATGAACTGGAGAAGCGAAATCTATTGGGATTTGTATTTCAAGATTTTCAACTTTTCCTTCATTTATCAGTTCTAGATAATTTGACTTTATCACCTGTGAAAACTATGGGAATGAAGCAGGAAGAGGCTGAGAAGAAGGCGCGAGGGCTTTTGGAACAGTTAGGACTAGCAGGGCACGCAGATGCCTATCCTTTCTCATTATCTGGTGGGCAAAAGCAGCGTGTGGCCTTGGCGCGTGCTATGATGATTGACCCAGAAATCATTGGCTACGATGAACCAACTTCTGCCCTAGATCCAGAATTGCGCTTGGAAGTGGAAAAACTAATCTTGCAAAATAGGGAACTTGGGATGACGCAGATTGTGGTAACCCACGACTTACAATTCGCTGAAAATATCGCAGACCAGATTCTTAAGGTTGAGCCCAAGTAGGAGGTGCCGATGACTAATAAGAAAATTGCTTTAGTATTGGTTTCTCTCCTGACTCTCTTTTTAACGGCCTGTACTCAGAAAGCTAGTGATCCAAAGCAGGATAACTGGGATAAGTATCAAGAGCAGGGAACCATTACTATTGGTTTTGACAATACCTTTGTACCCATGGGTTTTGAAGAAAAGAATGGCCAATATACAGGCTTTGATATTGACTTAGCACAAGTTGTCTCTGAAAAATTAGGTGTCAAGGTGCAATTTCAGCCAATCGACTGGGATATGAAGGAGACGGAACTGCAAAATGGAACCATAGATGCCATCTGGAATGGATATTCTGCCACTGATGAGCGCCGAGAGAACGTTGCTTTTAGCATTCCTTATATGGAAAATCAGCAGGTTCTGGTTGCTAAGAAAAACCAGCAGATTCATTCAGTAGAGGATATGAAGGATAAGACCTTGGGAGCCCAAGCTGGGTCCTCTGGTTATCTTGACTTTGAGGCCCAGCCAGATTTATTGAAAAATCGTGTCAAAGACCAGAAGGCCAATCAATACCAGAGTTTTAATGAGGCCTTGATTGATTTGAAAAATGACCGTATTGATGCCTTGTTGATTGACCGAGTGTATGCCAATTATTATCTTCAGTCTGAAGGAATATTAAATGACTATAATGTCTTTTCAGCAGGATTTGAGAGTGAATCCTTTGCGGTCGGAGTTAGACCAGCTGATAAAAGATTATTAACAGCATTAAACCAGGCCTTTATCGAACTATACCAAGAAGGAAAGTTCCAGGAAATCAGCCAAAAATGGTTTGGAGAAGATGTGGCAACAAAAGAAGTGAAAAGTAGAGATTGAGTTTTTCCTCAGTCTCTTTTTGTATCGAAAAATCCCCTGACAAGAGTCAGAGGATAAGAGCTTATTTCATTGTTGGGAAGAGCAATACGTCACGGATAGTGGTTGTGTCAGTGAGGAGCATGCAGAGACGGTCGATACCTATTCCTAAACCACCTGTTGGAGGCATACCGTATTCAAGGGCTTCAATGTAGTCGTAGTCGATGCCTGTCGCTTCATCGTCACCAAGTTCTTTGGCTTTGGCTTGGGCTTCGAAACGGCTAAGCTGGTCGATTGGGTCGTTCAACTCAGTAAAGGCATTACCGTACTCCTTAGTCATGATGAAGAGCTCGAAACGGTCAGTAAAGCGTTGGTCTTCAGGATTTTTCTTAGCCAGTGGAGATACAGCTACTGGATGTCCATAAACAAAGGTTGGTTGGATCAAAGTTTCTTCAACAAACTCTTCAAAGAAGGCATTGATAATGTGACCAACTTCAGTGTAGTGTTTCTCAACTGGAACTTTCTTCTCAGCAGCGATAGCTTTGGCTTCCTCGAAAGTCATGTCTTGCCAGAAATCGACACCAGTAATTTCCTTGATAGCATCAACCATGTGAACACGTTTAAATGGTTCATTGATTTTGATTTCAGTACCTTGATAGTTAACTGGGCCATCGCCTTTGACAGCTTTAGCAGCGTGTTGGATAATGCCTTCAGTCAAGTCCATGATGTCTTGGAAGTCTGCATAAGCTTGGTAAACTTCGATAGAAGTAAACTCAGGGTTATGAGTAGCATCCATTCCCTCGTTACGGAAGATACGTCCGATTTCATAGACGCGTTCCATACCACCGACGATAAGGCGTTTCAAGTGAAGTTCAGTCGCGATACGAAGCACCATGTCAATGTTTTGAGCATTGTGGTGGGTGATAAATGGACGGGCAGCAGCACCACCAGCTTCATTGTGAAGAACAGGTGTTTCCACTTCAAGGAAACCTTTTTGATCAAGGTAACGACGGATTTCAGAAATGATTTTTGAACGAGTGACAAAACGCTCAAAACTTTCACGGTTAGAAATCAAGTCAAGGTAACGTTTACGGTAAATTGTTTCAACATCTGTCAAACCGTGGAATTTCTCAGGAAGTGGGCGAAGTGCCTTAGACAAGTGAGTGATGTGAGTAGCTTTGATAGAGAGTTCTCCCATATCTGTACGCATCACTTCACCTTCGACACCAAGGAAGTCACCAAGGTCCGCTTTTTTGAAGATTTCGTAGTTTTCTTCACCGACAGCATCCTTACGAACATAGATCTGGATTTGACCTTCGCGGTCTTGAAGGTGGGCAAAACCTACTTTGCCTTTACCACGTTTGGTTACCAAGCGTCCTGCGATAGTTGCTGTTTCATTTTTATCATGTAATTGTTCTTTATCGAGGTCAGCAAATTTATCTTTTAATTCTTGTGAATTTGCAGTGCGTTCAAAGCGTTTTCCGAAAGGATCGATTCCTTGTTCACGAAGCGCAGCCATTTTTTCACGGCGAACGATCTGCTGGTCATTTAGTTCTTCCATATGTTCTGTTGACATGGGATCCTCCTAGTTTTACTCAAAATTGAATACGATGAGTCATTTTTTGCGATACTCCCATTTTATCATAAATAAGCAAGAAATTCACGGATAATCTTTCAAAACTAAAAAGAACTTGACGCTATAATCAAGTTCTGTTATTGATAGGAAGTATCATTCCAAGTATTGAGAGTAAATGTTTCAAAATCATGGGTTTCTAGAATGGTCAGGCTGGCATTCGCTAGACCGCCATCTTTACGAAGAAGTGGTTCTTTATATCCTAGAAGAGTACGAAGACTGGCAGTAAGATTGGCACCGTGACCGACAATTAGAATACGCTCAGCCGGACTATCTTTTAAGGATTTGATAAATTGGATGGTCCGTTGTGTTGTGCTATAGAGGGATTCGGCTCCAAACATTTGAGTGTCAAATTGAGCAAGATTAGATCGGAAAGCTTTGACTTGTTGTGGGTAAATAGATTCCAAGGTTGCAATTTTCAAACCTTCCAACTTCCCAAGTTGCCATTCACGGAGATTAGGAACACTTTCTAAAGGACAGGGGGTCTGGAGTTGACTTTGGATAATTTCAGCAGATTTGACCGCTCGAGGTAAATCACTTGCATAAATCTGATCGAAAGGAACATCCTTGAGATACTGCCCTAATTGTTTTAGGGTTTCAATGGATTCAGGAAGAAGGGGAGAATCACCACTAGCACCTTGAAAGCGTCCTTCTTGGTTCCAGAGGGTACGACCGTGGCGGACAAAGTAGAGTTTCATTCTTGGCTGCCCTCCAAGATATCTGCAAAGTCGGCCTTTACAAAGCTAGCCAAGTCTTGGGGAGCGACGATAATACTGTGACCAACTTCCCCAGCAGAGACAATCATTTGATCCAAGTCTAGAGCGATCTTATCGATAAAAATGGGATAATTGTGTTTCTGACGAATTCCGACAGGATTATTGGCTCCATGAATGTAACCAGTTGTTTTTTCCAAGTCCTTTTGTGGAATCATGCTCACTTTTTTATTGCCAGAAATTTTGGCTAGTTTCTTTTCAGACAAGTGTTGAGTGATAGGGACAATTCCGATAATCGGTCCTGTTTTATCTCCCAAAAGAGCTAAGGTTTTAAAAATCTGATCTCGTTCATAACCTTGCGGCAGCTCTCCTTCTAGGGCATTGATTTGAATCCCCTGATGTGGGATACCTGCTTTAGACAGGATTTGTTCTACCAATGTTTTTTTGATTTTAACTTTTTTTGCCATTATTTATACTTATCCTCCAATTGGCTCATCCAAATACCAAGCCAGATTCCCAGTGCAAAGAAGAAGGCGATGATGACATAGCCGACAAGTGAAAGACCAGTGTATTGGATACTTTCAGCGTTTCCTGCATTTGGAATCAAAATCAAAAGGGTACTTGATAAGACGATACCGATGATGAAATGATAGACGCGTGAGTGGTAGTTGTTTAAGGCATAATCCATCAATTTTGAAAAAATGATGAGAGTTGCACCTGCCCCGATTCCAATCGGGAAGAAGGTTCCCAAGAGGTCAAAGGTTTTAAAACCAGTCAACATAGGAGCATAGAGACCCAAAATCAAAAGTAGATTTGATGGACTGAGGCCAGGAACTAATACGCCAAGAGCCAGTAGTGCACCAGCTAGGACGAAATTAAGAAAGCTGGCACTTAAGGTTCCAACAACAAAATTTAAGGCATAGAGTCCTAATCCAGAAATGATAAAGGTTGTCCAGAACCAAGCTAAATCAATCTTGTCTCGGTCAGATTCTCGAGTTGATTCCTTGAGGAGGCTAGGAACTGTACCAATGATGGCACCCGCAAAGCTCCATAAGACAAAGACCTGATAATTTTCAAGCAGGTATTCAATCGGGTAGGAAAATAAGCCGATTCCCAGAAGCATACCGATGGCAACGGGAATAAAGTACAAAACATTTTCTTTAAAGTCTTTAAAGGGATGGGCCAGAAAGCCAATCATTCGTTCATAAATTCCTAAGATTGCTGCTAGAACCCCTCCGGAAATTCCTGGTAAGATAAATCCAAGAGCAATGACAATCCCTTTAATAACACGTGCTAACCATGAGAGCATATTGTTCCTCCAACTATTTCTATTTCAAAAAATCCTTACTATATTGTATCACAATCAAACACAAAAAGAAAAAGCAAATGATAAACAAATGCTTTTAAGGTTTTAAAAAGAGTTTTCTAAAGGTTTCTTCTTTATTTTTTAAAGAAGAGATGACGTTGATATCCAAATCGTGGTCAAAGCCAGCAATTTTCCCTTTAGAAGTGTATTGGTGAATATCGTAATCTAAGTCAGTCTTAGGAGTTGCCTCGTAAAATCCTGAGTCAGAACCATAGGAAGGAATCCAAACAGACGTAAACTTGTCAGTATCAATACTGTGTTCTTCCATGAAGTAGACTCCGACGTAGATTCCGATATTTTTAGCACCTAGTGATTCTAGTTTTGCACGAAAGGCTTCAACACCTTCGTTCATATTGGACATGGTTTTTTCTTCCACATCTAGCCAATAGTAGCTAGGGCTGTATGGCGATGCGGAATTATAAAAACTTTCAGCAGCTTTTTCCATTTCTTGGATACTTTTACCTGCCACATAAGCGTAGACACCTACTGGGACATTTCGTTTTTGAAACTCGGTAATATGGTTTTTAAAGGCTTTATCTACCCCATTAACAAAAGAAGCATCATTTTCTTTGGACGTTTGAGCACCACTATGAACACGAACGATGGCTCCAGAAATGTTTTGGGAAAGAGTATCGTAATTAATTTCTTCAGGTCGTTGCCAACCAGAAACATCAATAACTGGTTTATCTATATTATGTAGTGCTTGTGTTTCTACTTGCGCGATATTTGACTTTGTTTTTACAGGATGGTCCTCAAAACGAGGGCGATTTAGGATTAAAATGAAAATCATAATTCCAAAAAAACCAAATAAAATAAGCGGATTAATTTTCTTTCTCATACCTTATAATTTTACCTTAAAAATGAAAAAAAATCAAAAAAAATACTCAAAAAATGGGTTAAGAAAAGACTTTAGAGCATTTTTTCATTCAAGAGCGCGGAATGATTTGAAATATGGTATAATAAAAGGGAATTTCTAGAGAAAAGAGAAGATTATGTCAAATTATGCCATTATTTTAGCAGCGGGTAAAGGGACTCGCATGAAATCTGATTTGCCAAAAGTGTTGCACAAGGTTGCGGGTATTTCTATGCTGGAACATGTTTTCCGTAGTGTGGGAGCTATCCAACCTGAAAAGACAGTCACAGTGGTCGGACACAAGGCGGAATTGGTTGAGGAAGTCTTGGCTGGACAGACAGAATTTGTAACTCAATCTGAACAGTTAGGTACCGGTCATGCAGTTATGATGACAGAGCCTATCTTAGAAGGTTTGTCAGGTCACACCTTGGTTATTGCAGGAGATACTCCTTTAATCACTGGTGAAAGCTTGAAAAACTTGATTGATTTCCACATCAATCATAAAAATGTGGCCACTATCTTGACTGCTGAAACGGATAATCCTTTTGGCTATGGACGAATTGTGCGTAATGACAATGCTGAAGTTCTTCGCATTGTTGAGCAGAAGGATGCTACAGATTTTGAAAAGCAAATTAAGGAAATCAACACTGGAACATATGTCTTTGATAATGAGCGTTTGTTTGAGGCTTTGAAAAATATCAATACCAATAACGCTCAAGGTGAATATTATATTACAGATGTCATTGGGATTTTCCGCGAAGCTGGTGAAAAAGTTGGTGCTTATACTTTGAAAGATTTTGATGAGAGTCTTGGGGTAAATGACCGTGTGGCACTTGCGACAGCTGAGTCAGTTATGCGTCGTCGCATCAATTATCAGCACATGGTCAATGGTGTTAGCTTTGTTAATCCAGAAGCAACTTATATCGATATTGATGTTGAGATTGCTCCGGAAGTTCAAATCGAAGCCAATGTTACCTTGAAGGGGCAAACGAGAATTGGTGCTGAGACTGTTTTGACAAATGGAACTTATGTAGTGGATAGCACTATCGGAGCAGGAGCTGTCATTACCAATTCTATGATTGAGGAAAGCAGTGTTGCAGACGGCGTAACTGTCGGTCCGTATGCCCACATTCGTCCAGGTTCAAGTCTAGGTGCCCAAGTTCATATCGGTAACTTTGTTGAGGTGAAAGGTTCTTCAATCGGTGAAAATACCAAGGCTGGTCATTTGACTTATATCGGAAACTGTGAAGTGGGTAGCAAGGTTAATTTCGGTGCAGGAACCATTACAGTCAACTATGATGGCAAAAACAAATACAAGACAGTCATCGGCAACAATGTCTTTGTTGGTTCAAATTCAACCATTATTGCGCCAGTAGAACTTGGTGATAATTCCCTCGTTGGTGCGGGTTCAACTATTACCAAAGACGTTCCAGCGGATGCTATTGCTATTGGTCGTGGACGTCAGGTCAATAAAGACGAATATGCAACTCGCCTTCCTCACCATCCTAAGAATCAGTAGGAGCTTATCATGGAATTTGAAGAAAAAACGCTTAGCCGAAAAGAAATCTATCAAGGACCAATATTTAAACTGGTCCAAGATCAGGTTGAATTACCAGAAGGCAAAGGAGTTGCCCAACGGGATTTGATTTTCCACAATGGGGCTGTCTGTGTTTTAGCTGTAACGGATGAACAAAAACTCATCTTGGTCAAGCAGTACCGCAAAGCCATCGAGGCTGTCTCTTACGAAATTCCAGCCGGAAAGTTGGAAGTAGGAGAAAACACAGACCCTATAGCAGCAGCCCTGCGTGAATTAGAGGAAGAAACAGCCTATACAGGGAAGTTAGAACTCTTGTACGACTTTTATTCAGCCATTGGCTTTTGTAATGAAAAGTTAAAACTATACCGAGCAAGCGATTTGAAAAAAGTGGAAAATCCGCGTCCGCAGGATGAGGATGAGACCTTGGAAGTTCTTGAAGTGAGCTTAGAAGAAGCCAAGAAATTAATCCAATCAGGTCATATCTGTGACGCGAAGACAATTATGGCTGTTCAGTATTGGGAATTGAACAAAAAATAGAGGAGGTCAGTATGGGTAAACCTTTATTAACGGATGAAATGATTGAAAGGGCTAATAGAGGCGAAAAAATTTCAGGTCCTCCTTTACTTGATGATGAGGAGACAAAAATTTTACCAACCTCTTCTTCCCGTTTTGGTTATGCAAATCCTAAGGATCATGGTTTTAGCCAGGAAACCTTGAAGATTCAGGTCGAACCATCTATTCATAAAAGCCGTCGCATTGAAAATACCAAGAGAAATGTCTTCAATTCTAAGTTGAATAAAATCTTATTCGCTGTCATCTTTCTCTTGATTTTGCTTGTCCTAGCAATGAAACTTTTGTAATAGAAAAGGAATTGAAATGAAAATAGGAATTATTGCGGCTATGCCAGAAGAACTGGCTTATCTGGTCCAGCATTTAGACAATGCCCAGGAGCAAGTTGTTTTAGGCAATACCTATCACACAGGAACCATTGCCTCGCATGAAGTCGTTCTTGTAGAAAGTGGAATTGGTAAGGTCATGTCTGCTATGAGTGTGGCGATTTTGGCTGATCATTTCCAAGTGGATGCTTTGATTAACACGGGATCAGCTGGGGCGGTAGCAGAAGGTATTGCTGTTGGGGATGTTGTGATTGCTGACAAATTAGCCTATCATGATGTGGATGTTACAGCTTTTGGCTATGCTTATGGACAAATGGCACAACAACCGCTTTATTTCGAATCAGATAAAACTTTTATTGCTCAAATCCAAGAGAGTTTATCTCAATTGGACCAGAACTGGCATCTTGGTTTGATTGCTACAGGAGATAGTTTTGTTGCTGGAAATGACAAGATAGAAGCGATTAAGTCCCATTTCCCAGAAGTTTTAGCTGTTGAGATGGAGGGGGCAGCTATTGCTCAGGCAGCGCATGCTCTTGAGCTTCCAGTCTTAGTCATCCGAGCTATGAGTGATAATGCCAACCATGAAGCAAACATCTCTTTTGATGAGTTTATTATCGAAGCTGGACGTCGCTCTGCCCAAGTCTTGTTAGCCTTTTTGAAGGCTTTAGATTAAGCGGAAATTTGACAGTTTTTCTAGCTTATGATAAGATTTAAGTAAAGAAAAGCTAGAAAACGTTTCAGAGGATATTATGAGTATTGAAATGACCGTCAGTGAGATTGCAGAGGTCTTAGGATTATCTCGCCAAGCAATCAATAACCGTGTCAAAGAATTACCAGAAGAAGACACAGATAAAAATGACAAAGGGGTAACAGTCGTTACCAGAAGTGGCTTGATTAAGCTAGAAGAAATCTATAAAAAAACGATTTTTGAAGATGAGCCTGTCAGTGAAGATGTCAAGCAACGTGAACTGATGGAGATTCTGGTTGATGAGAAAAATGCAGAAATTCTTCGTCTTTATGAACAATTAAAAGCCAAGGATCGTCAGTTATCAGAAAAAGACGAGCAGATGCGCATCAAAGACCGTCAGATTGCTGAGAAAGACAAACAACTCGATCAGCAGCAACAATTGACTCTTCAAGCAATGAAGGATCAAGAAAATCTTAAGCTAGAGCTGGACCAAGCAAAAGAAGAAGTCCAATCCACTAAGAAAGGCTTTTTTGCTCGTTTATTTGGAGGATAATCAAGGAGCTGTTTAGGTTAAATGCTAACCTGATGGCTTCTTTTGTTTCTAAATAGTATAGTTGCTCAATTAATACTCAATGAAAATCAAAGAGCAAACTAGGAAACTAGCCGCAGGCTGCTCAAAGCACTGCTTTGAGGTTGTAGATAAGACTGACGAAGTCAGTTACATATATCTACGGCAAGGCGAAGCTGACGCGGTTTGAAGAGATTTTCGAAGAGTATAAAATAACAGTATAGGAGAGGTATAGAATGGAACGATTAGAAGATTACATTGCTTTCGATTTAGAATTTAATCAGCATGAAGGGCAAACATACTTGATTCAAGTATCGGCAGTGCGTTTTAGAGATGGTCAGGAAATCGCTGCCTATGATTCATATGTCCATACTAGTGTGCCTCTAAAGAGTTTTATCAATGGTTTGACTGGGATTACAGCTGAGACCTTAAAAGATGCCCCTCCAGTGGAGAAAGTTATAAAAGATTTCCAAGAGTTTGTGGGTTCTTTACCTATGGTAGGCTACAATGCTGCTAAAAGTGATCTACCTATTTTAGCGGATCATGGTTTAGACTACAGCCTGCAGTATAAGGTGGACTTGTATGATGAAGCCTTTGAACGTCGGAGTTCGGATTTACACGGTATTGCCAATCTCAAATTGCAAACTGTTGCCTCATTTCTTGGATTTCAAGGTCAGTCTCATAATAGCTTAGAGGATGCTCGAATGACGGCGCGTGTTTACGAGTCCTTTCTAGAGTCGGATAAAGCTAGAGAATTGTTAGGGGCAGAAAGTGGCCTATCGAACAATCCTTTTGGAGGCTTGGACTTGTCTCAATTATTTGATTAGGAGTGTCTATGAAACCTGAAAAACCTAAAAATCTAGGTTTTAAGCAGATATACTTTAATCTAGATAAAATACTCTTTCTCTTTTTCTTGACTTTCATGATGATTGAGTTTGTCTGGTTACCATCAAATTCTTGGATTGCTGGACTTTTGCTCCGTCAGACTGGTTATCTCTTTCTATCCTACAACAATATTTTTGCCATTATAACGGGCTCGCCATTTGTTAGTCTTGCTTTATTTATTTTGGTAATCGTTAATTTATTGATCGCCTATTACCAGATAGGACTTCTCTTTATCGGAGCCCGGCACCTCCTCTATCATGAAAAGAGAACTTTGCTAGAGTACAGTCGTAAGGTCTTTCGCCAAAGTTTCTTGTTTATGAAGCAAGTGGCGCTTTCCAAGATAGCCTTTATCTTCTTTTATGTCATGATGCTCTTTCCATTGATTAGAAAGATTTTAAAGATTTACTACCTCAATAAAATTGTCATTCCGGACTTTATCGTTGATTATGTAGAAGACAAGTATTGGCTAGTAGGTATAGTGGTTACTATTCTGACTTTACTGCTATTTTACATTTCAGTGCGCTTGATGTTTGCCCTACCTCAGCTTTTATTTGAGAAAAAAACAGTCAAAGAAGCGGTCAGATACAGTCTAGAGAAGACAAGAAAGCACTCCTGGTTTTATATTTGGAACTTGCTTTGGATTATCGTCAAAACATACCTATTTTTCATTCTTTTATTGATTCCAATCTTGGCAAGTCAGGCACTAATGGATGGTTTGACCCATAAGGAATCTCTTGTACTGGGA
>NZ_JAJNSA010000141.1:0-4460 GCF_027497875.1 Streptococcus sp. SM3
TGACGAAACGTCAACCAACTGAGACAGAAGCGACAGCTCTTGAGTTTGCTTGGAAAGCTATCAAGTACGTCAAATCAAATGGTATCATCGTAACTAATGATCATATGACACTTGGTGTTGGCCCTGGTCAAACTAACCGTGTGGCTTCCGTCCGTATCGCCATTGATCAAGCTAAAGACCGTCTTGACGGCGCTGTTCTTGCTTCAGATGCCTTTTTCCCATTTGCAGATAACGTGGAAGAAATCGCCAAAGCAGGTATTAAAGCAATCATCCAACCGGGTGGATCAGTCCGTGACCAAGAGTCAATCGAAGCGGCGGATAAATACGGATTGGCTATGGTCTTCACAGGAGTAAGACATTTTAGACATTGATGGGTATTTTAAAATTAGCTCATTATCAACTGTGATAAAGGATTTATCGCTAACAAAAAGAGAAGACGTAAGTTGTCTTCTCTTTTTGTATGTCTAAAACAATAAGCATTTTAGTGTTAGAAATTATTAAAATGATTTGTTAGAGCTGTTCATGACTAATCTCGAAAAACTCAGTTTCTCACTTAACTATTTTTTATACGTTTTATGGTGTTTAAGGTTGTTGTGACTAGCTCGTTAATAGGTATGGCTTTATAATCTCCTTTTAACCATTCATCAAAAATATTGTAGAGACCGCCGGTAATGAATCTAATATCATAGTTGATTTGTCTTTGATCACTATTTGTGATGTGCCAAGGTGCCATGACAGTGGTATAAGTAGCAGGAAGCTTATCGTAAGACCTTTGCAAGATAAGCACGAGTAAGTTTGCGTCTTGCAAAATTTTTAATGGCTCAGTGTACTGGCTCCAATACTGAAAGAAAAGGTTCACTAAATCTTCAAAATTAGTCAGTTTTGCTGTTTGAAGTTCGATAATATAGTCTTGGATTAAGCGGTCTAAATAGTTCGTAAGAACTTCCTCTTTTGAATGGTAATAACGATAAAATGTTCGTCTGGCAATCTGAGCATGCTCGCTGAGTTCAGCAATGCTGATATTTTGGAGAGACTTCTTAGTTGCTAATAAATCGAACAAGGCTTCCTCCAGCCATTGTCGCGTTTGATATTCCATGGTATTTTTCCTTTCCTGTCACACTTTTGGTCAAACTGTGCCAATATCTCTTAACCTCTTGTTTTTGTAACAGTTTATCTTTATACTAAAAGTGTTGCGCGTGATATATGATTATCATTTATTCTTAACATTGTACAATTGTTAGTTGTTATTAAGGAGGTAAAGGTATGAGCATTCTTTTTAATGTTTGGATGCTGCCTATTTTATTTATTTTACATGATTTTGAAGAAATAATTTTTATGCCCTTGTGGAAAACACGGCATCATCAAAAGTTAGAAACTTTTAAGAAACCGTTCTTTGGTTCCGTTACGCAAGGTTCCACTTTTGCAGTAGGTGTGTTCGAAGAATTTATCATCCTGGTGTTTATTTCTGGATTCTGCCAAATAACTCACAACAGTTTACTCTATTTATCTTTTGTAATAGCTTATACAGCTCATTTCATAATCCATTATATCATGTGCCTGCAATTTGGGGGCTATGTTCCTGGAGTCGTCACGGTAACCCTAGAATTGCCAATGGTTCTAATGATTATTTCCCACTATTGGCCTTCTGACATTTCTTTGTTATCAGTCGTTGTCTATCTTTTATTGGCCATGGTAATAGCTTTTACGAATCTTAAAATCATGCATCTCATCATGCCAAAAATTCAAACACATCTAGAAAAATACGCGAAATGAAAAACGATTAAATGAGAGCTACTTTTTAACCTTTCTGATATAACTGGTTAATGAGCAACCAAGAATCTATCGAAGTTGCGGATAAATACGGTTTAACCATGATCTTTACAGGTGTTCGTCACTTCCGTCATTAATCAAAACAGGCACTCATCAATGGATGGGTGCCTGTTCTGGTTGTCATGAAAACCTTAATCGGGATAGATATAGGTGACCGTTCCCCAGACGGGATTGGTCGGATCGAACCAACCACGGAAGTTGTCGATATAGCGATGGCCGTTGTAATTAGCCTCTTGGATCTGAATTTTTTGGTCATGTTCGACGTCCGTAACTAAGGCGACATGCCCATATCCCCCATTGTCCCAACAGGCGATGGCACCGACCTCTGGGGTATTTCCTGTCCGGAATCCCGCAGTGCGTGCACTAGCTGCCCACATGCCACCGTTTCCCCACCAGTTGTGGGCCCACGGGGCTAATTCTTTGGCTCCCCAGGTGCACTCACCGATGGGGTAGGTGTTTCCCGGATGTGTCGCGAGTGGAGTGAGCTTTGGCTTTGCCTTTTCCACTTGAAAGGTAGTTGGAAACATTCCTTGCAGTTGCCCCTTCTTTTTTTGGTAGACGTGTAGGTGAAAGAGGCCACTTCCCTTGTGCTTTTGGGCCTGAAAGCGCAGTTGGAAGTGTCCAGGTGCAATCTTCTTTGCGGGATACCAGACCAGATCATCCTGCCCGTTTTCTTCTGACCAGATGGGGAAGACAATCTCGTCAACGTCTTCGAACAACTTTAGGTCTACCTCAAATTCTTGTGAGGAGATGGGTGTGATCGTAATCTTGGGCTGGGAAGAAGCCAGGTCTTTTTGCTGGACGCTGGTCGTGAGAGGGTAAAGACCGGTTAACTGTTCATTTG
This sequence comes from Streptococcus sp. SM3, assembly GCF_027497875.1. Next base: position 2,675 of record NZ_JAJNSA010000141.1, read on the forward strand.
CCTCCACCCCATAGACATGGACATGATAAAGTCCGGCTTGATCAGAATGGTTGGTCAATGGCACTTGTAGGTCAAATCCCTTGTCACTGCGTTGCACAGGATACCAAATCAGGTCATCTTGACCATTTTGGTCAGACCAGACGGGAACTTGGATCTTTTGATATTTATCCGGGACGTTTCCAAGATGAATCACCAGCTGCCCTTTTTCGGCATAGATAGCATTGGTCGCTTGATCTGCATGAGCAATAGAGGCTTGCATCCCCCATGTCGCACAAGTCAGTACGACAAATTTTTTGATTGTTTGCATAATACTCCTTTTCGTCAATTAGTAGGTCTCACCTATACTATTCGGAAAAAAATGAGAAATAGGAGAAAATAGCAAAAAATGTTTGGATTCTACTGAAAATAGGAGACTTTTGCTGAAATCATTAGAATAAAACGAACGATTATGATATAATTTAATAAAATAATTCGCAAAAGAGGTTCGAGATGAAACTTTTGGTTGTTGGATCTGGCGGTCGTGAGCATGCGATTGCTAAGAAATTGTTGGAGTCTACAAACGTTGAGCAGGTTTTTGTGGCTCCTGGTAATGATGGGATGCGATTAGACGGTCTGGATTTGATCAATATCGGAATTTCCGAACATTCTAAGCTGATTGACTTCGCAAAAGTCAACGATATTGCTTGGACCTTTATCGGTCCAGATGATGCCCTTGCGGCTGGTATCGTAGATGATTTCAATGCGGCAGGACTCAAAGCCTTTGGTCCGACCAAAGCTGCGGCTGAGCTGGAGTGGTCCAAGGATTTTGCTAAGGAAATCATGGTCAAATACAACGTTCCGACAGCAGCCTATGGGACCTTTTCAGATTTCGGGGAAGCTAAGGCTTATATCGAGGAGAAAGGCGCTCCAATCGTCGTCAAGGCAGATGGTTTAGCCCTTGGGAAAGGTGTCGTCGTTGCGGAGACGGTTGAGCAAGCAGTTGAAGCTGCTCACGAGATGCTTTTGGATAATAAATTCGGTGATTCAGGTGCGCGTGTGGTCATCGAGGAATTCCTTGACGGGGAAGAGTTCTCTCTCTTTGCCTTTGTCAATGGTGACAAGTTCTATATCATGCCAACGGCTCAGGACCACAAACGTGCTTATGATGGCGATAAGGGTCCTAACACTGGTGGGATGGGTGCCTATGCGCCAGTTCCTCACTTGCCACAGAGCGTGGTTGACACAGCGGTTGACACTATTGTCAAGCCAGTTCTTGAAGGCATGATCAAAGAAGGGCGTCCGTATCTTGGTGTCCTTTACGCGGGGCTTATCTTGACAGCTGATGGACCGAAAGTTATCGAGTTCAACGCTCGTTTTGGTGATCCTGAAACGCAAATTATCTTGCCTCGTTTGACATCTGACTTTGCACAAAACATCACTGACATTTTGGATGGCAAAGAGCCGGCCATCACTTGGACGGACAAGGGGGTGACACTGGGCGTGGTTGTAGCTTCAAACGGCTACCCACTCGCTTATGAGAAAGGTGTCAAGCTTCCAGCCAAGACAGAAGGTGATATCATCACTTACTATGCTGGTGCCAAATTCGCTGAAAACGGCCAAGACCTTCTCTCAAACGGCGGACGTGTTTACATGCTCGTCACCACAGCAGACACCGTTAAAGACGGCCAAAATATTATCTACAACGAACTCAACAAACAAAACACAGAAGGCCTCTTCTATCGTACGGATATCGGTAGCAAGGCGAATAAATAATTAGCGACCGTAGGTCGTAAAAGGCGAGCGAAAG
>NZ_JAJNSA010000142.1:0-4360 GCF_027497875.1 Streptococcus sp. SM3
GTGAAAATGGTCAGGCTCTTGCAGGTGCTGTCTTTGCAGTGATAGCAGATGATACAGGTGAGCAAGTCGGAACCATTACGACAGATGAGAATGGTGTTGGCACCATAACTGGTTTGATCAAACAAGCTTATACGGTTAAAGAAATTCAAGCTCCGACAGGCTATGTGCTCTCTGAAGAACCTATCAAGATCAGCAAGGACGATTTTGGAAATGACCTCGCAATTTCTCGTGATGTCGTAAACCAAAAAGAAAAAACAAGTGTTGCTGGTCAAAAGATATGGAATGACAATGACAACCAAGATGGCAAGCGTCCATCAAAAATCACCGTCAACCTCCTAGCAAATGGAGTTAAAGTTGCTTCTAAAGAAGTGAAACCAGATGCTGCAGGAACTTGGGCTTATCATTTTGATAATCTGGATGTGGTCGATGATGCTGGTAATGTCATTGCCTATACTGTTTCAGAAGAACCTGTTGAAGGCTATGAAACAACTATCGAAGGAACCAATATTACCAACACTCGTACACCAGAAGTTGTTGAAATTCCAGTAACGAAGATCTGGAAAGATAATGATAATCAAGATGGTGTTCGTCCTGACAAGGTCACTGTTCGTCTCCTTGCAGATGGTACAGAAGTAGCTAGCCAAGAGCTAAGTGCAGCGACTGATTGGAAGACAGTCTTTACCAATCTTCCAAAATACAATAACGGTAAACAAATTGTCTACACAGTCACAGAAGACACAGTAGCCAATTACTCTGCTGCGATTGATGGAACAACTATTACCAATAGCTACAAGCCAGGTAAAACCAGCGTCACTGTTACAAAACGTTGGGAAGACAACAATGACCAAGATGGAAAACGTCCAAACACCATTAAGGTACAGCTTTATGCAGACGGCAAAACACAAGGAAAAGAAGTGGAACTTTCTGCTAAAAATAACTGGACTCATACCTTTAGCGATTTGCCTCTAAAAGCGAAAGGCAAAGAGATTCAGTACCAAGTGAAAGAAGTTGGAACAGTCAAAGGCTATACTAGTACGGTTGATGATAGTAACAAGGGAAATGTAGTGATCACTAATAGCCACACGCCAGAAGTAACGGAAGTAGCGGTTAAGAAAATCTGGAATGACGCAGACAACAAAGATGGTCTTCGTCCTGAAAAAATCACCGTTCGTCTCCTTGCGGATGGTCAAGAAGTGGCTGTAAAAGAAATCACAGCTACTGATAATTGGCAGGCAAGCTTTACGGATCTACCCGTATACAAGGAAGGTAAGAAGATTACTTACACCATTACAGAGGATCCAGTAGTTGGTTATACAACAACTATTGATGGTTTCACGGTAACCAACCGTCATACGCCACCAACAACACCACCGACCACTCCACCAAGTACACCGCCAACGACTCCGCCTACAACCCCACCAACGACACCTCCTACAACTCCACCGACGACACCACCAACAACGCCGCCAAGCACACCGGAAAAACCAGAAACTCCAACTACACCAAAAGAAGGAAAGAAAAAAATTCTTCCATCAACTGGTGAAGTTGTTGCTTACGGGTTGACCATACTCGGTGCCCTCTTAGCAGTTTTTGCTTTGGCTTTGCTCTTGCGTGGTAAACGGAAAGAGAAATAAGCTTCATACCGATAAAGAGGCTGGGACAAAAGTCCTAGCCTCTCAATTATTTTTGGATTGTCGAGCAAGACGCAGTGGTTGAGTGGGCTCTACTACGCTGATTTCATCAGCTTTTACAGCCCTACTCAACTGTGCGGAGGTGGGACGACGAAATCAAATTCTAACGAATTACCGATTTCTGTCCCACTCTCTTTTGAATAAGTTGCTTGAAGAATGTTCCATCAAACCGTCCAAATTCCCAAGGTTCTTTTTAGAAAAGAGAAAAGCTCCTCTCAAAGGAAACATAAGTGTTTGACAGAAAGATGAAATCTTGGTAGAATAAGAAGGTCGAATAGACAACTAACTCTTTCTTGGTAGCAGGATATGCCAAACCTGCCACTCGGATAGAGCATAAAGAAAAGGAGCTTATCATGGCAATCTCAAAAGAGAAAAAAAATGAAATCATTGCACAATACGCACGTCACGAAGGTGACACTGGTTCAGTAGAAGTACAAGTTGCTGTCCTTACTTGGGAAATCAACCACTTGAACGAACACATCAAACAACACAAAAAAGACCACGCTACTTACCGTGGTTTGATGAAGAAAATCGGTCGCCGTCGTAACTTGTTGGCTTACCTTCGTACAAACGACGTTAACCGTTACCGTGAGTTAATCAACTCTCTTGGACTTCGTCGTTAATCTTGCGTCTAAAACGTTTCTATACTTCGTTGACTTCGCCTCGATGTACCATTAGTACAATCTTCGGTTCGTCGCCTTGTCTAGAAACGTTTTATACAGCAAGAATGGAGCCCTCTGAATTCAGAGGGCTTTTTTGTTAATTTTGATAGAATATACTCAAGTATAATCTTCGGCTTCGGTTTCTAGCATCGTAAGGTAAAATAGACCAGATCTATCTCCCTTCGGGGAGATTTTTTGTTTTCACTAGGATTTTAGCCCGAGCTCAAAACGGCTCTCTGGATTCAGAGGGCTTTTTTCTTGTCTTTTCCTTATCGAACGAGATCCATCATTCTGAGGAAGTCGTTTTGTTTGACAGATGTAATGTATAGAGTTACAATTGATGCATCTTAAGAAATAGAGGTTATCGATATGATTGATATTACATATCTAGACGGTGCAAAACAAGAAAGAGTCATGCATTTTGATTCCTACGATGAGTTTGAACGCTCCCAACAAGCTTGCTTGATTAGAGTAGCAGATTTTTATCCTATTGTGAAACTGACCTATAATGGGCATGAATTGGATTACCAAGGGACTTACGGAGATGTCTTCTTCTATTTGATGAAGCAAGATTTGACGCAGTACCAAAACTAAAGGAGAAAGAAAATGGCAAAAGCAATTACAGATGCAACATTTGAAGCAGAAACAAAAGAAGGCTTGGTCTTGGTAGACTTTTGGGCAACCTGGTGTGGTCCATGTCGCATGCAAGCTCCTATTTTAGAAAAATTATCGGAAGAACTTTCGGAAGATGAGTTAAAAATCCTAAAAATGGATGTGGATGAAAATCCAGAAACAGCGCGTGCTTTCGGCATTATGTCCATCCCAACCTTGCTCTTTAAAAAAGATGGGCAGGTTGTTAAACAAGTAGCAGGAGTGCATACCGCAGCACAAATTAAGGCCATTGTGGCGGAGTTGAGTTAAAAAGCAAAAAAGCTAAAGAAGAATGAACCTTCTTTAGCTTTTTTTTGAATTTTATTCTCCCAATTCTGCACTGTAGGCAATAATTTGATCGACAGTGTCTGAAAGGAATTGGATGGTGTCGCGGAGTGGTTTGTCAGTCGAGATATCTGCTCCGATGATCATGGCTGACTCAAGTGGGGTCTTGCTACCACCTGATTTGAGGAGGTCTAGCCAATCTTTCGCTCCATTTTCGGAGTTTTTCAAATGCAAGTATCCCGCTGTTGAGATAACCAAGCCAGCTGAGTAGGTATAGCTGTAAAGCCCCATGTAGTAGTGGCTTTGGCGCATCCAGGTCAAGGCTGCATCGTCATCGATTTCAACGGCATCTCCCCAGAACTCTGTCAAGACTTCCTTCATGATGCTATTGAGTTTGCTAGCGCCGAAGGTTCCACCTTCTTCAATCAGGGTGTAGACCTTGCGTTGGAAGGCTGCTTCCAACAAGTGGGTGATGAAGTTGTGGAAGTAGGTATCTGTCAAACGGTGAGCCAAGGCAAAGCGTTTTTGACGAGGATCGTCAAACTGGTGTTCCAAATAGTCGCTGAGGAGGAGCTCGTTAAAGGTAGAAGGAGCTTCCACATAGTAGGTCGACATGTGGGCGTTGAAGTAGCTTTGGTTGTTGTCTGAGAAGATAAATTGACCAGAGTGTCCGATCTCGTGGATCAGAGTGTAGACATCGCTCATCCGTCCTGTCCAGCTCATGAGGACATAAGGATGGACGCGGTATGGGTCGGCTGCATAACCACCGGAATCCTTGCCTTCATTGGCCGCAAAGTCAACCCAGCGTTCAGTTTGGTAGCGGGCAATTTCGCAGGAGTATTCTTCCCCAAGAGGTGCTACAGATTTCATGACCAAATCATAAGCGTCATCAATGGTGACATCTGGGTTGAGTGCGCTGTCCAAATCCAACTTCCAATCAGCAAAGGTCATTTTCTCAAGGCCGTTGACCTTGGCCACGTGTTTGAGGAATTTTTGAGCGACCGGAGCAAAGTCCTTCATGATCAGGTCAATCTGACGGTCAAACATGGCACGATCCACTTCCTGCTCAGC
>NZ_JAJNSA010000021.1:0-31252 GCF_027497875.1 Streptococcus sp. SM3
AAAGTTTGTGAAAAGTACTCTTCGTTAAAGAGAGTGAGACTATTTTTGACGGATAGTTCTGTATCTGGATTCTTGATGAGTTTCAGAGTTGTATAAACTGAACTGGTTAGAAGTATCGTCCCGACAAAGGAGACTAATAGTGGAAAAAGGTAAGCTTGGAATACATGACCAAGCACGCTTAAAAAGGGTTGCTCTAAAATAGACTCGTTGATACGCTCTAAGGGATTAAGGAAGCCAGATAAGATGACCAGCATGCTAGGTAAGAGATAGACGAGAAAGAGGCGGGGATTTTCAGCCTGAAATTGTCTGGCCTGCAGACGAATGGTTTTTAAATCAATTTTTGGGTATTTCATTCTCTCATTATACACCATAGTTCGTGACAGTTCCAGCTTTTTTTGATAAAATCATACAGTATGCCCTTGGGTACAAAGTATGAACTGGGACTGTTTTTCCCAGCTTCGGAGGTAAAAAATGTCAGATTCACCAATCAAATATCGTTTGATTAAGAAAGAAAAACACACGGGAGCTCGTCTGGGAGAAATCATCACACCCCACGGTACCTTCCCAACACCTATGTTTATGCCAGTTGGGACACAAGCCACTGTCAAAACTCAGTCGCCTGAAGAATTGAAGGAGATGGGTTCGGGAATTATCCTATCAAACACCTATCATCTCTGGCTTCGCCCTGGAGATGAACTCATCGCACGCGCTGGTGGTCTTCACAAGTTCATGAATTGGGACCAGCCTATCTTGACAGATAGTGGTGGTTTCCAGGTCTATTCCTTAGCAGATAGCCGCAATATTACAGAAGAAGGTGTAACTTTTAAAAACCATCTCAATGGTTCTAAGATGTTCCTGTCTCCAGAAAAGGCCATCTCTATCCAAAATAATCTGGGTTCAGACATCATGATGTCCTTTGACGAATGTCCTCAGTTTTATCAACCTTACGACTACGTTAAGAAATCAATCGAGCGTACCAGCCGTTGGGCTGAGCGTGGTTTGAAGGCTCATCGTCGTCCGCATGATCAAGGATTATTTGGGATTGTGCAAGGGGCAGGATTTGAAGATTTGCGTCGCCAATCGGCTCATGACCTTGTCAGCATGGATTTCCCAGGCTACTCTATCGGTGGTTTGGCAGTGGGAGAAACCCACGAAGAAATGAATGCGGTCTTGGACTTTACAACCCAACTGCTGCCTGAAAATAAACCTCGCTATTTGATGGGTGTGGGAGCGCCAGATAGCTTGATTGATGGGGTGATTCGTGGGGTGGATATGTTTGACTGTGTCTTGCCGACTCGTATCGCTCGTAACGGAACTTGTATGACCAGTCAAGGTCGTTTGGTTGTCAAAAATGCCCAGTTTGCTGAGGACTTTACGCCACTGGATCCTGAGTGTGATTGCTACACATGTAAGAACTATACACGCGCTTATCTTCGTCACCTGCTTAAGGCTGATGAAACCTTTGGTATCCGCTTAACTAGCTACCACAACCTTTACTTCTTGCTCAACCTGATGAAGCAAGTACGCCAAGCCATCATGGATGACAATCTCTTGGAATTCCGTGAGTATTTTGTAGAAAAATATGGCTATAATAAGTCAGGACGTAATTTCTAAAATAGAATTGATATAAGCTAAAAATCCTAAGTTTTCTCTTGGGATTTTTCTTCTTTTTTTGATAGAATAAAGTGTATAATGAAAGGGAGAATAAACTCGTATGCGCATTAAATGGTTTTCCTTGATTAGGATTACAGGTTTACTTTTGGTACTCTTGTATCATTTCTTTCAGACCATCTTTCCTGGAGGATTTTTCGGGGTGGATGTCTTTTTCACATTTTCAGGATTTCTGATTACGGCTCTACTCATCGAAGAATTTTCTAAAAATCATGAGATTGACTTGATAGGATTTTTTAGGAGACGCTTTTATCGGATTGTGCCACCTGTGGTTTTGATGGTCTTGGTAACCATGCCCTTTACTTTTCTAGTTCGCCAAGATTATGTGGCTGGAATTGGGGGTCAGATTGCGGGTGTTTTAGGTTTCATGACAAACTTCTATGAGCTCCTAACAGGTGGGAGTTATGAATCTCAGTTCATTCCACATTTGTTTGTTCATAATTGGAGCTTGGCTGTTGAGGTTCACTACTATATCCTCTGGGGATTGGCAGTTTGGTTCTTATCTAAACAGTCCAGATCAAATGGTCAGTTGAAGGGAATGGTCTTTCTCTTATCTGCTGCTGCCTTCTTGATCAGCTTCTTCTCCATGTTTATTGGTAGTTTTCTAGTAACCTCTTATTCCTCTGTTTACTTCTCCAGTTTAACTCATGTCTATCCATTCTTTTTGGGAAGTGTGTTAGCAACTATCGTAGGCGTTCGTCAGACGACTTCCCTAGTTAAGCAATTGGATAAAATCTGGGATTTACGCAAGACCCTTTTAGTTTTTGCAGGAGGTTTTGGCTTCTTACTCATTTTGACCTTCTTTGTCAAATTTACCTATCTCTTTGCCTATCTTATGGGCTTCTTGCTTGCCAGCCTTGCAGCCATTACTATGATTCTGGCGGCGCGTGTCTTACATGAAAAGACTCCTAACATGCAGGAGCCAAAGATTATCAGCTTTTTAGCGGATACTAGCTATGCGGTTTATCTTTTCCATTGGCCTTTCTATATTATTTTCTCACAGTTGACATCAAATCTTCTTGCTGTGTTACTGACTTTGATTTTTTCTTATGGATTCGCCAGTCTTTCATTTTATGTATTGGAACCTTGGATTGCAGGAAAGGACACACCTATTATACAAACCCTTCGTCCCCTGCCTCATATTCACACAATCCTTGCAGCAAGTACAGGAATCTTGGCCTTCATTGTCTTCTTAGTAACTCTGCTGGCACCACAAGTGGGAGCTTTTGAGACAGACTTAACTGTCAATGGCTTGAAGCAAGCTGCAACAAATATTAGCCAGACTAAGGTGATGACAGAACGAGCAGAAGCTGATAGTTTAGGAATTGCTGATGGCACTATGTTAATTGGTGATTCGGTAGCACTAAGAGCTAATACAGCCTTGCAGACAGCCCTTCCAGGGGCACAGATTAATGCACAAGTAAGCAGAACAACCAAGACCGCCAACGAAATCATGCTCAACAATAGCCAGAATAAATTTCTACCAAAGATGGTGGTTATTGCAACTGGGGTAAATAATCCTGAAAATTACAAGGAAGACTGGGATAGTATCGTAAAAAATCTTCCTAAGGGCCACCATATGGTTTTGGTGACTCCTTATGAGGGAGATAAGACAAAAGAGACCTATGCAATCGTTGAGAAAGAGGCTGCCTATATGAGAGAATTGGCAGAGAAGACTCCTTACATCACGATAGCAGATTGGAATCAAGTTGCGAAAGAGCATCCAGAAATTTGGACTGGAACAGATCAAGTCCATTTTGGAAGTGACAATAGTAAAATTGAAGCAGGAGCAAAATTGTATGCAGATACCATTGCTGCAGCCTTGCAAACAGCTCAAGACAAGCCAGTCAAATCAAAATAACTTGTATTTAAAAGAGAAGAGTTGGAAAAATCCAGCTCTTTTAAAATATCTCTAGAAAATAGGTCTATACCATTTACAAATAAAAAAGAAAGGTTTATAATGTAATTGACATAATAAATTGTGGAATCAATCTTTTAAGGAGGTTAACATTATGCCTAACTATATTAAAGCGGATCAATTTTTCTACCCACACGGAGTTCGTCGTGGTGGTTACTTGGAACTTGTGGATGGCAAGTTTGGAAAACATGTCGAGCAGATTCCTGAGGGAGCGGAGATTATTGACTATACAGGTTATAGCATTGCTCCAGGACTTGTAGATACCCACATTCATGGATTTGGCGGTGTGGATGTTATGGATAATAATATCGAAGGCACCCTTCATACCATGAGTGAAGGACTCCTCAGCATGGGGGTAACGAGCTTCTTGCCAACCACTTTGACATCATCTTATGAGCAATTGCTTGCGGTAACAGAAAATATTGGTGTTCGTTACCAGGAAGCAAGTGGAGCCAAGATTCGTGGAATCTATTTCGAAGGGCCTTATTTCACAGAGAAATACAAGGGGGCTCAAAACCCTGCTTACATGAAAGATCCTCGTATGGATGAGTTCCGTACTTGGCAAAAAGCAGCAAATGGCTTGCTAAATAAAATTGCCCTTGCGCCAGAGCGTGAAGGTGTAGAAGACTTTGTACGGACTATCACTGGAGAAGGTGTGACGGTTGCTCTTGGGCACTCAAACGCGACTTTTGATGAAGCTAAAAAAGCAGTCGATGCTGGAGCGAGTGTTTGGGTACACGCCTACAATGGCATGCGTGGCTTGACTCACCGCGAACTGGGTATGGTTGGAGCCATGTACCAATTGCCACATACCTATGCAGAGTTGATCTGTGACGGCCATCACGTAGATCCAAAAGCCTGCGAAATTCTTATCAAACAAAAAGGAACAGAAAACATCGCTCTTATCACAGACTGTATGACAGCGGGTGGATTGGAAGACGGCGACTACATGTTGGGAGAATTCCCAGTTGTCGTTGCCAATGGAACTGCTCGTCTCAAATCTACAGGTAACTTGGCGGGTTCTATTCTCAAACTCAAAGACGGTTTGAAGAATGTGGTTGACTGGAACATTGCCTCTCCACACGAAGCAGTTATGATGGCAAGCTTCAACCCAGCTAAATCCGTTCACATTGATGATGTCTGTGGCCAAATCCGTGAAGGCTACGACGCTGACTTTATCGTACTAGATAAAGATTTGGAATTGGTAGCAACCTATCTAGATGGTGTGAAACGATATCAAGCATAAGAGAGAAGGCAGAAGTTAGAGCTTACTTTCTGTTCAGGTTTTATAAATGAGAAACTGCACCCCAAAAGTTAGATTTTTTCTGTCTAACTTTTGGGGTATTTTCTTTATGTGTAAAATAGAACTAACTTCTCTGGATAAATCATTTATCTAACTTTTTTTGGGGAGTACTGTTATGAAAATTTTTTAATTTCCTTAAACTCATTCTTTTTCTATAGGTAAATCTCCTTAAATGAGTAGTAAAAGTACAAATAAGAAAATTCTTTGTTGTCTTGAAGTGGCTTCCTTTTGTCTTTAGAAAATACCTTTAAATATGGTAAAATAGTAGGAGAATAATGTGAGGAAAATGAATGTCAAACAGTTTTGAAATTTTGATGAATCAACTGGGGATGTCTGCTGAAATGAGACAGGCTCCTGCTTTATCACAGGCTGATATTGAGCGAGTTGTGGTTCATAAAATTAGTAAGGTATGGGAGTTTCATTTCGTATTTTCTAATATTTTACCGATTGAAATCTTTTTAGAATTAAAGAAGGGTTTGAGTGAGGAATTTTCTAAGACAGGCAATAAAGCTGTTTTCGAAATCAAGGCTCTATCTCAAGAATTTTCAAACCAACTCTTGCAGGCCTACTATAAAGAGGCTTTTTCTGAAGGGCCATGTGCTAGTCAAGGTTTTAAGTCCCTTTATCAAAATCTGCAAGTTCGTGCTGAGGGAAATCAACTCTTTATTGAGGGTTCTGAGGCGATTGATAAGGAACATTTTAAGAAGAATCATCTTCCTAATTTAGCCAAACAACTTGAAAAGTTTGGTTTTCCAACTTTTAATTGTCAAGTCGAGAAGAATGATGTCATGACTCAAGAGCAGGAAGAGGCCTTTCATGCTGAAAATGAGCAGATTGTTCAAGCGGCCAATGAGGAAGCGCTCCGTGCTATGGAACAACTAGAACAGATGGCACCTCCTCCAGCGGAAGAGAAACCATCCTTTGATTTTCAAGCTAAAAAAGCTGCATCTAAACCGAAGCTGGATAAGGCAGAGATTACTCCTATGATTGAAGTGACGACGGAGGAAAATCGTTTGGTCTTTGAAGGGGTTGTTTTTGATGTGGAGCAAAAAGTGACCAGAACAGGGCGTGTTTTGATCAACTTTAAAATGACGGACTACACTTCAAGTTTTTCTATGCAAAAATGGGTTAAGAATGAAGAGGAAGCTCAGAAATTTGATCTCATCAAAAAGAATTCTTGGCTTCGTGTTCGTGGGAATGTAGAGATGAATAACTTCACACGCGATTTGACTATGAACGTACAGGATGTGCAGGAAGTTGTTCACTATGAGCGGAAGGATTTGATGCCAGAAGGTGAGCGCCGGGTTGAGTTTCATGCTCATACTAATATGTCGACCATGGATGCACTACCCGAGGTAGAAGAGATCGTTGCGACAGCTGCTAAGTGGGGACACAAGGCGGTTGCCATCACGGACCATGGGAATGTCCAGTCCTTCCCACACGGCTATAAGGCGGCCAAGAAAGCGGGAATCCAGCTGATCTATGGTATGGAAGCCAATATCGTGGAGGACCGTGTTCCTATCGTCTATAACGAAGTGGAGATGGACTTGTCAGAAGCAACCTATGTGGTCTTTGACGTGGAAACGACGGGTCTATCAGCCATCTATAATGACTTGATTCAGGTTGCAGCCTCTAAGATGTACAAGGGGAATGTTATTGCTGAATTTGATGAATTTATCAATCCTGGACATCCCTTGTCAGCTTTTACTACTGAGTTGACTGGAATTACAGATGACCATGTCAAAAATGCCAAACCACTAGAACAAGTTTTGCAAGAATTCCAAGAATTCTGCAAGGATACAGTCTTAGTTGCCCATAATGCTACCTTTGACGTTGGCTTTATGAATGCCAATTATGAGCGTCATGGTTTGCCTAAGATTAGTCAACCAGTGATTGATACGCTTGAGTTTGCTAGAAACCTGTATCCTGAGTATAAACGTCATGGTTTGGGGCCTTTGACTAAGCGTTTTGGTGTGGCCTTAGAGCATCACCACATGGCCAACTACGATGCGGAAGCTACAGGTCGCCTGCTTTTCATCTTTATCAAAGAAGTAGCAGAAAAACATGGCGTGACCAATCTAGCTAGACTTAACATTGATTTGATTAGTCCAGATTCTTATAAAAAAGCTCGGATCAAGCATGCGACTATTTATGTCAAGAATCAGGTAGGTCTAAAAAATATCTTTAAGCTGGTTTCCTTGTCTAATACTAAGTACTTTGAAGGGGTGCCACGGATTCCGAGAACGGTTTTAGATGCCCATCGGGAAGGTTTGATTTTAGGTTCAGCTTGCTCTGAAGGTGAAGTTTTTGATGCAGTCGTTTCCCAAGGTGTGGATGCGGCGGTTGAGGTGGCCAAGTATTATGACTTTATTGAGATCATGCCACCAGCTATCTATGCGCCATTGATCGCCAAGGAGCAGGTCAAGGATATGGAAGAACTACAGACCATTATCAAAAGTTTGATAGAGGTCGGCGACCGTCTTGGCAAGCCCGTTTTGGCTACGGGAAATGTCCACTATATCGAACCAGAAGAAGAGATTTACCGTGAAATTATCGTCCGTAGTTTGGGACAGGGGGCGATGATTAACCGAACTATTGGTCATGGCGAACATGCCCAACCCGCTCCTCTTCCAAAAGCTCATTTTAGAACGACTAATGAAATGTTGGATGAATTTGCATTCTTGGGAGAGGAATTAGCTCGCAAATTGGTTATTGAAAATACCAATGCCTTGGCAGAAATCTTTGAACCCGTTGAGGTTGTTAAGGGTGACTTGTATACGCCTTTCATTGACAAGGCTGAAGAAACGGTCGCTGAATTGACCTATAAGAAGGCCTTTGAGATTTATGGTAATCCGCTGCCAGATATCGTTGATTTGCGGATTGAAAAAGAACTAACCTCTATTCTGGGGAATGGATTTGCTGTGATTTATCTGGCCTCGCAGATGCTGGTTCAACGTTCCAATGAACGGGGCTACTTGGTTGGTTCTCGTGGGTCTGTCGGATCTAGTTTTGTTGCGACTATGATTGGGATTACGGAGGTCAATCCTCTCTCTCCTCACTATGTCTGTGGTCAGTGTCAGTACAGTGAGTTTATCACCGATGGTTCTTATGGTTCAGGATTTGATATGCCTAATAAGGACTGTCCAAAATGTGGTCATAAACTCAGCAAAAACGGACAGGATATTCCGTTTGAGACCTTCCTTGGTTTTGATGGGGATAAGGTTCCTGATATTGACTTGAACTTCTCGGGAGAAGATCAGCCTAGCGCTCACTTGGATGTGCGTGATATCTTTGGTGAGGAATATGCCTTCCGTGCGGGAACGGTTGGTACGGTGGCTGCCAAGACCGCTTATGGATTTGTCAAGGGTTACGAGCGAGATTATGGAAAGTTTTATCGTGATGCAGAGGTGGAACGTCTTGCTCAAGGTGCTGCTGGTGTCAAGCGGACAACAGGACAACACCCAGGAGGAATCGTTGTTATTCCTAACTACATGGATGTTTACGACTTTACGCCTGTCCAGTATCCAGCGGATGATGTGACAGCTGAATGGCAAACGACTCACTTTAACTTCCATGATATCGACGAGAACGTCCTCAAACTCGATGTGCTGGGACATGATGATCCGACCATGATTCGGAAACTTCAGGACTTGTCTGGGATTGATCCTAATGAAATCCCTATGGATGACGAAGGTGTGATGGCCCTCTTTTCTGGGACGGATGTGTTAGGGGTAACACCTGAGCAAATCGGGACGCCTACGGGGATGTTGGGGATTCCAGAGTTTGGAACCAACTTTGTCCGAGGCATGGTCGATGAAACCCATCCGACAACTTTTGCGGAGTTGCTTCAGTTGTCAGGGTTGTCCCATGGTACCGACGTTTGGCTGGGCAATGCCCAAGATTTGATTAAACAAGGGATTGCTGACCTATCGACTGTTATCGGTTGTCGAGATGACATCATGGTTTACCTCATGCATGCTGGTCTCGAACCTAAGATGGCCTTTACCATCATGGAACGGGTACGTAAGGGCTTGTGGCTCAAGATTTCAGAAGAGGAACGCAATGGCTACATCGAAGCCATGAAGGCTAATAAGGTACCAGAGTGGTATATCGAATCCTGTGGGAAAATTAAGTATATGTTCCCCAAAGCCCATGCGGCAGCCTACGTTATGATGGCCTTGCGTGTAGCTTACTTCAAGGTTCATCATCCCATTTATTACTACTGTGCTTACTTCTCAATCCGTGCTAAGGCTTTTGATATCAAGACCATGGGAGGGGGCTTAGATGCTATCAAGCGTAGAATGGAAGAAATCGCTGAAAAACGGAAGAATAATGAAGCCTCTAATGTGGAAATTGACCTCTATACAACTCTTGAGATTGTCAATGAAATGTGGGAACGCGGTTTCAAGTTTGGCAAACTAGATCTCTACCGTAGTCAGGCGACAGAGTTCCTTATCGATGGGGATACCCTCATCCCGCCATTTGTTGCTATGGATGGTCTGGGAGAGAACGTTGCCAAGCAATTGGTGCGAGCGCGTGAAGAGGGAGAATTCCTATCTAAAACAGAATTGCGCAAGCGTGGTGGACTCTCATCAACCTTGGTTGAAAAGATGGATGAAATGGGTATTCTTGGAAATATGCCAGAGGATAATCAGTTGAGTTTGTTTGATGAGTTGTTTTAAGGTCTTGGAGGAAAAAAGATGAAACTAAGAATTTTTGCGGAAGACAAGCCGGCTGAGAAGGTGTTTGAGTATCAATTGGAACTTGCTGACCAGACAATTCTTCTATCAACAGCACTCTTGTCAGGTGCTATTGCTTTAGCAGGATTATTCTCTGCTTTGAAAGAAAAATAAACAAAAAGAAAAGGAAGAATAAAATGGTTTTACCAAATTTTAAAGAAAATCTAGAAAAATATGCTAAATTATTGGTTGCGAACGGAATTAATGTGCAACCTGGTCACACTTTGGCTCTCTCTATCGATGTGGAGCAACGTGAGTTGGCGCATTTGATCGTCAAAGAAGCTTATGCTTTGGGTGCACATGAGGTGATCGTTCAGTGGACAGATGATGTCATTAACCGTGAGAAATTCCTCCATGCGCCAATGGAGCGTCTGGACAATGTGCCAGAATACAAGATTGCTGAGATGAACTATCTCTTGGAGAACAAAGCTAGCCGTCTCGGAGTTCGTTCATCTGATCCAGGTGCTTTGAACGGTGTGGATGCTGACAAGCTTTCAGCTTCTGCTAAAGCTATGGGACTTGCTATGAAGCCAATGCGCATCGCAACGCAATCCAACAAGGTTAGCTGGACTGTGGCAGCCGCTGCTGGACTTGAGTGGTCCAAGAAAGTCTTTCCAAATGCTGCGAGCGATGAAGAAGCAGTCGATCTCCTTTGGGACCAAATCTTCAAAACTTGCCGTGTCTACGAAGAAGATCCTGTTAAGGCGTGGGAAGAGCATGCAGCTATCTTGAAGAGCAAGGCCGATATGCTTAATAAGGAGCAATTTTCAGCTCTTCACTACACAGCGCCGGGGACAGATTTGACACTTGGTTTGCCAAAGAACCACGTTTGGGAATCAGCTGGTGCTATCAATGCACAGGGCGAAGGATTCTTGCCAAATATGCCGACAGAGGAAGTCTTCACAGCACCTGACTTCCGTCGTGCAGATGGTTATGTCACTTCTACAAAACCGCTTAGCTACAACGGAAATATCATTGAAGGCATTAAGGTGACCTTTAAGGATGGACAAATCGTAGATATCACTGCTGAGAAGGGTAATCAAGTGATGAAAGATCTTGTATTTGAAAATGCGGGTGCACGTGCCTTAGGTGAATGTGCCTTGGTGCCAGATCCAAGCCCAATTTCTCAGTCAGGCATTACCTTCTTTAATACCCTTTTCGATGAGAATGCGTCAAATCACTTGGCTATCGGTGCAGCCTATGCGACTAGCGTAGTTGGTGGAGCGGAGATGAGCGAAGAGGAGCTTGAAGCTGCGGGGCTTAACCGTTCAGATGTTCACGTAGACTTTATGATTGGTTCTAACCAAATGGATATCGATGGTATCCGTGAGGATGGGACACGTGTACCACTCTTCCGTAACGGAGATTGGGCAAATTAAGGAGATAATATGTTAGGAAGTATGTTCGTTGGTCTCCTAGTGGGATTTTTAGCAGGTACTCTGACCAATCGTGGAGAGCGAATGGGATGTTTTGGAAAAATGTTTCTAGGCTGGATTGGTGCCTTTATAGGCCACTTGCTTTTTGGGACTTGGGGACCGATAATAGCAGGAACTGCCATTATTCCGGCAGTACTAGGTTCCATGATTGTCTTAGCGATTTTCTGGAGACGAGGAAGTTAATTTCTTAAATCTGATACTCAATGAAAATCAAAGAGCAAACTAGGAAACTAGCCGCAGGTTGCTCAAAGCACTGCTTTGAGGTTGTAGATAGAACTGACGAAGTCAGCTCAAAACACTGTTTTGAGGTTGCAGATAGAACTGACGAAGTCAGTAACATATATACGGCAAGGCGACGTTGACGCGGTTTGAAGAGATTTTTGAAGAGTATGAAACGAAAAGGAGGTTGGTCATTGAGACAGCCTCCTTTTGAGTGTGATATAATAGTTCTATGAGATTGGATAAATTTTTAGTTGCCTGCGCTGTAGGGAGTCGGACAGAGGTCAAAAACATGCTCAAGTCTGGGCGCGTGACGGTAAATGGTAAAAAAGAAAAGTCAGCTAAATTGCAGATTGATGAAGAAAGAGATGAGATTCGCTTTGATGGGCAAGTGTTGGAGTATGAAGAGTTTGTCTACTACATGATGAACAAGCCCAAAGGAGTTATCTCAGCGACTGAGGATCCCAAGCACAGAACCGTTCTGGACTTGCTGGATGATATTGCTCGGAGCAAGGAAGTTTTCCCAGTAGGACGCTTGGATATTGACACGCATGGTCTTTTACTCTTGACCAATGACGGCAAGCTTGCCCATGCTCTTCTTTCACCCAAGCGTCATGTGGATAAGACGTATCTGGCTCAGGTCAAGGGAATGATGACCCAAGAAGATGCGGAGACATTTGCCAAGGGAATTCCTCTTAAGGATTTTACCTGTCAGCCTGCTAGACTGGAGCTTGTTTCCATAGATATAGAAAAGAATCAAAGCCAAATCCGTGTGACCATTGCAGAAGGGAAGTTTCATCAGGTCAAGCGTATGGTGGCTTACTGTGGTAAGGAAGTGGTGGACTTGCAACGTTTGACTATGGGAACGCTAGTATTGGATGAGAACTTGCAGCGAGGAGAATGGCGTCGCTTGACCAAGGAAGAATTAGAAGATCTTCTTGCTAGTATTGCTTAATTTGGTTTATATTCGAAAAAGGTGAGGAAGAATATCCTTGCCTTCTATGTTTTTCAGTTGCTTCCTTTGTGAAAAGAGTTATAATAGACTGTAGAATAAAAGGAGGAATCTATGAACGCGATTCAAGAATCATTTACTGATAAACTATTTGCCAACTATGAAGCAAATGTAAAATACCAAGCGATTGAAAATGCTGCCAGCCACAACGGAATTTTTGCAGCCCTTGAGCGTCGCCAAAGCCATGTAGACAACACCCCTGTTTTCTCATTGGATTTGACCAAGGACAAGGTCACTAACCAGAAAGCATCTGGTCGTTGCTGGATGTTCGCAGCCCTCAACACCTTCCGTCACAAACTCATTTCACAATATAAATTGGAAAATTTTGAGTTGTCACAGGCCCACACCTTCTTCTGGGACAAGTATGAGAAATCAAACTGGTTCTTGGAACAAGTGATTGCGACTGCAGACCAAGACTTGACGAGCCGTAAGGTTAAATTCCTACTTCAAACTCCCCAACAAGATGGCGGTCAATGGGATATGGTCGTTTCTCTCTTTGAGAAATACGGTGTCGTGCCTAAGTCAGTTTACCCTGAATCTGTTTCATCTAGTAGCAGCCGTGAGCTAAATGCAATCCTTAACAAATTGCTTCGCCAAGATGCTCAAATTTTGCGTGACTTGCTTACTTCTGGTGCGGATCAAGCGACTGTTCAAGCTAAGAAAGAAGACCTCTTGCAAGAAATCTTTAATTTCCTTGCTATGTCACTAGGTCTTCCACCACGTAAATTTGATTTTGCTTATCGCGATAAAGATAACAACTACCAAAGTGAAAAGGGCATTACACCACAAGAGTTTTACAAGAAATATGTCAATCTTCCTCTAGAAGATTATGTTTCTGTTATCAACGCCCCAACTGCTGACAAGCCTTACGGCAAATCTTACACAGTTGAGATGTTGGGAAATGTGGTTGGTAGCCGTGAGGTTCGTTACATCAACGTACCGATGGAGCGCTTGAAAGAATTGGCGATTGCTCAAATGCAAGCAGGTGAGACTGTTTGGTTTGGTTCAGATGTTGGTCAGCTCAGCAACCGCAAAGCTGGAATCCTTGCGACAGATGTTTATGACTTCGAATCAAGCATGGACATTAAACTCACTCAAGACAAGGCTGGACGTCTGGACTACAGCGAAAGCTTAATGACTCACGCCATGGTCTTGACAGGTGTTGATTTGGATGAAAATGGCAAGTCAACAAAGTGGAAGGTTGAAAACTCTTGGGGAGACAAGGTCGGTACAGATGGCTACTTCGTTGCCTCAGACGCTTGGATGGACGAATACACTTACCAAATCGTTGTTCGCAAAGAATTGCTGACAGCCGAAGAACAAGCTGCCTATGAAGCAGAACCAATCGTACTTGCACCATGGGATCCAATGGGAGCCTTGGCAGAATAATACTCAATGAAAATCAAAGAGCAAACTAGGAAGCTAGCCGCAGGCTGTACTTGAGTACGGTAAGGCGACGCTGACGTGGTTTGAATTTGATTTTCGAAGAGTATAAAAGCATAGAAAAAAGGAATCAGGTTTAGAACCTGGTTCCTTTTAAGTTGCTTGATTACATGATACCGAAGAAACGAGCTGCGATACCTACTGCAAAGAGTGCAAGGATGATTGAGATAGGTGATACTTTTTTCTTAAGCAACCACATGCAAAGGAAAGTAAGGAGAAGTCCCATCAATCCTGGAATCAATGAGTTCAACTGACCTTGAAGGGTTTGTGGTTGAATCTTATCTAGGCTCAATCCACCAAGTGCTTGACCAAGGATACCTTTCAATTCAGCACCTGATACAGGACCTTCTGGGAAGTTGATGTAGGCACCTTCAGCCAATTGTTTACCAGGAAGGTTAACTGTGAAGTTGATAGATACCCAACGTTGTACAAGGACGGCAAGGATGAACATACCAAGGATAGAAGCACCTTTAGTGATGTCTTTCAAAATACCACCAGACATGTCTTTAGTGATTTCAGATCCAGCTTTGTAACCAAATTCTTGTGTGTACCATAGGAAGGCCATACGGATAGCGTTCCATCCGAAGAAGAAGAGAAGTGGACCAACCAAGTTACCAGATGCAGCAAGTGATGCACCAAGAGCTCCAAGGATAGGACGAACTGTAAACCAGAATACTGGGTCACCGATACCAGCAAGAGGGCCCATCATACCGATTTTAACCCCTTGGATAGCAGCGTCGTCGATTTCAACACCGTTCGCACGTTCTTCTTCAAGTGCAAGAGTAACCCCCATGATTGGAGCAGCTACGTATGGGTGAGTGTTGAAGAACTCAAGGTGGCGCTCAAGAGCAGCCGCTTGGTCTTCTTTAGTAGTGTACAATTTTTTGATAGCTGGGATCAATGAGTAAGCCCAACCCAAGTTTTGCATACGCTCGTAGTTCCAAGAACCTTGAAGGAATTGTGAACGCCACCAAACTTTTTTACGATCTGATTTTGATAATTGAAGTTTTTCAGTCATGATTGTTCCCCTTTCTAGTAGTCTTCTAGGATATCACCGATTGGGTCGTTAGAAGTCGCAGCTCCGCCGCCACCGTTACCACCTTGTTTTGAAAGGTTAAGGTAGATGAAAGCAAGGGCAACACCGACTACACCAAGGGCAATCAAAGTCAATTGAGAAATCGCAGCAAGTGCAAAACCGATTGCGAAGAATGGCCATACTTCACGAGTTGCCATCATGTTGATAACCATAGCGTAACCAACGGCAACGACCATAGCACCACCGACAGCCATACCACCGTTCAACCAGTCTGGCATCAATTTAAGAGCATCTTGAACGGCAGAAGCTGGGATAGCGATAAGGAAGGCTGCAGGGATAGCAATACGAAGACCTTGAAGAAGAAGTGCGATAAAGTGAGCACGTTCAACAGCTGCAATATTTCCTTCTTTAGCGGCAGCATCTGCAGTGTGAACCAAACCAACTGAGATTGTACGAACAATCATAGTCAAGAAAAGTCCAGCTACGGCAAGAGGGATAGCTGTTGCTGTTGCAACGGCGATACCTTCAGTAGTAAAGTTACCACCTTTAATCAAGATGATGGCTGCGGCAACAGATGCAAGAGCAGCGTCAGGAGCTACGGCAGCTCCGATGTTTGCCCAACCAAGGGCGATCATTTGAAGTGATCCACCAAGCATAACACCTGCTTCGAGGTTACCAGTTGCAAGTCCGATAAGGGTACATGCGACGATTGGTTGATGGAATTGGAATTGGTCGAGGATACCTTCAAGACCTGCAAGGAAGGCAACAACTACAACCAAGACAGCAGAAATAATTGAAATATCTGACATGGTTTTATTCCTTTTCTATTTAATGATAATAAAGTGAAAAATTTTCTTAGAATTCTTCTATAGTTTGATATTTGTTATTGAACGTTGGCTTTGCTAATCAAGTCAAACAAATCTTTTTTAGTGTCGTTTGGTACTTTACGTACGTCAAATTCAACACCGAGGTCACGCATTTTTTCAAATGTAGCAACGTCATCTTTGTCCATAGACAAAACGTTGTTGACCATTGTTTTACCTGTTGAGTGAGCCATTGATCCTACGTTAAGGGTCTTGATTGGCACGCCACCTTCGATTGCACGAAGGGCATCTTGAGGTGTTTCAAACAAGATAAGGGCATGTGTTTCTCCAAAGCGTGGGTCTTTTGAAACCTCAATCAATTTTTGAATTGGAACCACATTGGCTCTGACATTATTTGGAGCTGCTTGTTTAATCAATTCTTTACGAAGATCGTCGTTGGCAACGTTATCTGAAGCAACGATGATACGGTCTGCTTTTGAATCTGGAGTCCAAGCAGTGGCAACCTGACCGTGAAGGAGACGAGTGTCCAGACGGGCAAGGTTAATCTTGAGTTTTCCATCTCCGATAACAGTTCCTTCTGGGATAGCAGCTTGGGCAACTGGAGCAGCTGCAGCACTTGCAACTTCTTCAACTGGATTTAACTCTTCTGGAAGAGCCTTGATGCCATCTTTGGCTTCTTTGATAATATTCGCAGCGACTTTTTCTACACCTGCAGCAGCGTCCATAAGGCGCTCTGTGTAGGCTTGAATTAACATCGGTAAGTTAAGTCCTGTGATGATGGCAAACTTACGCTCAGGATTTTCTCCCATCACGCGACTAGCTTGGTTAAATGGAGATCCACTCCAAAGGTCAGCCAAAACTAGAACCTCATCTTCTGCGTCAAATGCAGCAACAGCGTTATTAAACTTAGCGTATAGATCATCAGGACCTTCATTTGGCATAAAGGTTACAACTTGAACCTTTTCTTGTTCACCAAAGATCATAGATCCTGACTGATGAATACCCGCAGCAAATTCGCCGTGGCTCGCAATAATGATTCCGATACTCATTATTGTCATTCCTCCTTTTTTGTTTTAGTTTTCGTTTAAGAAAACTTTAAGACTGTTTAAGTATAAACCGTTTTCATGTAAAAAGCAACTATTTAACATAAAAAAGGGAAAAGGCTTCTTTTGTAAATATTGATATATTAAGTTTTAGAGAAGTTTTTTTGAATCCTTATTAAAAAATTTAATATAAAAAAGTTGGAAGCGCATTCCAACTTTTAAAATAGGTTTCTAATAGATTAGTGGGTGAAGTCGAGTACCATACGTCCTTGGATTTGACCTTTTTCCATTTCGTCGAAAATGGCTACAGCATCTTCTACTGGACGTTTTTGAACAACTGGAACTACTAAACCTTCTGCACCGAATTGGAAGGCTTCTTCCAAGTCTTTACGAGTTCCAACAAGAGAACCGATGACTTGGATTCCATCTAGAACGGTTTTGACGATGCTGAGTTCCATCATTTCAGAAGGAAGACCAACAGCGACTACGCGACCACCAGCACGAACTGAGTCAACAGCCTGGTTGAAGGCAACTTTAGATACAGCAGTTACGACAGCTGAATGAGCTCCACCATCAGTTTTTTCCTTGATGAGTCCAGGTACATCTTCAACTTCTAGGCCGTTAATAACAATGTCAGCACCTACTTCTTTTGCAAGGGCAAGTTTGTCGTTATTGATATCAACTGCGATGACATGAGCATTGAATACTTTTTTAGCGTATTGAACAGCTAGGTTACCAAGTCCACCAGCACCGTAAAGAACAACCCATTGGCCTGGTTCAACTTTTGCTTCTTTTATAGCTTTATAGGTTGTTACACCAGCACATGTGATAGATGAAGCTTGGGCTGGATCAAGTCCGTCAGGAACTTTAACAGCATAGTCTGCTGTTACGATACATTGTTCAGCCATACCACCATCTACTGAGTAGCCGGCATTTTTTACTGTACGGCAAAGAGTTTCACGGCCAGTTGTACAGTATTCGCAAGTGCCACATCCTTCAAAGAACCAAGCAACGCTGACGCGGTCACCGACTTTAAGGCTTTTCACATCTGGGGCAATTTCTTTAACGATACCAACACCTTCGTGACCTAGGACACGTCCTGGTACTTGACCAAAGTCACCATGGGCAACGTGGAGGTCAGTGTGGCAAACACCACAGTATTCAATTTCTACAAGTGCTTCCCCAGTTTCAAGTGGACGGAGTACTTTTTCCTCAACAGCAACACCAGTGCTTTCTGGATTTACAACAACAGCTTTCATAGCTATCCTCCTTGATATTAACTGAGAGCAGGAGAAACAGGACTGGATTGATTTTGTGTCAACAGAGTCGAGTATGACGAGCTCTCTTATATTTATATGTGAAGTATATCACAAAAGAAAGCCTTTTCCAAGGTTTTGGAGGCAAAAAATAGAACAATCGCTTAACTGGTTGATGAGACTGTGAAAAGAGCACAAAGACCAGCTCGCAAGCTGGTCAGAATGGACTATAAGAATAAATCTTGCAGGGTTTTGGCAACACCGTCTTGGTCGTTGGTCAGGGCGATTTGCTCATCTGCATAGGGGAGTAGCTCAGGATTGGCATTTTTCATGGCATAACCTTTCCCAGCAAAAGCGAGCATTTCGGTATCGTTGTGTTCATCTCCAAAGGCAATCAAATCCTTTTTGTCGCGGTTCATTACCTTGAGCAAGTAGTCCAAAGCAAAGGCCTTGTTGACACCTTTTGGGGTACATTCAAGGATATTGAGCGGACCTCCCCAGGTATTGATAGACAGTTGATGCTGGTAGAAGGCGTTCATTTCTTTTGCCAAGGCATATTTGTCACTGGCTCTGGTCTGTAACAGAATACAGTTAGGATCCTTGGTTACTAACTCTGGCTGAAATTGATCTTCAGGCTGGAAAGCTTCTACCCCAAATAGTTTGGGATTAGCAATTTCTTCATTGGGATTTGTGATATAGAATTTTTTACGGTATTCTCCAGCGATAAAATCGGCTTGAATGTCCTCTGAACGTTGAACCATATCTAGCAGATATTTTTTGTCTACGGTTAAACACTTTTCAAAGCTCCAAACTTGGTCTGGTAAATGAGTGAGGGAGCCATTGAAGTTAATCATAGGAGTGTCTAAGCCCAGTTCACGGTAAAAATCTTTTGACATACGGTAAGGGCGACCTGTCGTAATAATAACCTGATGGCCTTTTTCAGTAACTTTTTTTATGGTTTTTTTGGTAAAGTCAGAAATTTGACTGTCTGAGTTGAGTAGGGTTCCATCCAGGTCAACTGCAATAATTTTTTTCGTCATAGGGACCTTTCTAGTGTCTTTTCAGATAAGATGTCTTCTATTATAACAGAAAGCCGGCAGAAAAGCAGATTCCAAACAAAAAATGAATTGGATCAATTTCTTAAATAAATCAAACAAAGATATTGAAAAAGTGAATGATAAATGATATAATTCTATTATTGTTCGTAAAAATTAAAAGGAGATTAATAATGGACAAATTATTTAAACTAAAAGAGAACGGTACAGACGTTCGTACAGAGGTTCTCGCTGGTTTAACAACTTTCTTTGCAATGAGTTATATTCTCTTTGTAAATCCACAAATTCTTTCGCAAACAGGAATGCCTGCTCAAGGTGTCTTCCTAGCGACGATCATTGGTGCAGTAGCGGGTACCTTGATGATGGCCTTCTATGCTAACTTACCTTATGCCCAAGCACCAGGTATGGGATTGAATGCCTTCTTTACCTTTACAGTTGTATTTGGACTCGGTTATTCTTGGCAACAAGCCCTAGCTATGGTCTTCATCTGTGGGATTATCTCACTGATTATTACCTTGACAAATGTTCGTAAAATGATCATTGAATCGATTCCAAATGCTCTTCGCTCAGCTATTTCAGCTGGTATCGGTGTCTTCCTTGCCTACGTAGGAATTAAGAATGCTGGATTTTTGAAATTTACGATTGATCCAGGTAACTATACTGTTGTAGGAGAAGGGGCTGACAAAGCTAAAGCAACGATTGCAGCAAACTCTTCAGCAGTTCCAGGATTGGTTGACTTTAATAACCCAGCTGTTTTGGTGGCACTTGCAGGACTGGCCATTACAATCTTCTTTGTTATCAAAGGAATTAAAGGGGGAATTATCCTCTCTATCTTGACAACAACTATTCTTGCTATCGCAGTTGGTTTGGTAGATTTGTCAAGCATCGATTTTGCTAATAACCATGTTGGTGCAGCCTTTGAAGACTTGAAGACAGTCTTTGGTGCAGCTCTTGGTTCAGAAGGTTTGGGAGCTTTGATTTCAGATACAGCTCGCTTGCCTGAAACTCTGATGGCTATTCTTGCCTTCTCATTGACAGATATTTTTGATACAATTGGTACCTTGATCGGTACAGGTGAAAAAGTTGGTATCGTAGCGACAAATGGTGAAAATCACCAATCAGCTAAGTTGGATAAGGCTCTTTACTCTGACTTGATTGGTACTTCAATTGGTGCCATCGCTGGTACTTCGAACGTAACGACTTATGTTGAGTCTGCTGCTGGTATCGGTGCGGGTGGACGTACTGGTTTGACAGCCTTGGTCGTAGCTATCTGTTTTGCAATCTCAAGCTTCTTTAGCCCACTTCTAGCGATTGTACCAACAGCCGCTACAGCTCCAATCTTGATTATCGTTGGGATTATGATGTTGGCTAGCTTGAAAAATATCCATTGGGACGATATGTCTGAAGCGGTTCCTGCTTTCTTCACATCTATCTTTATGGGATTCAGCTACTCTATCACTCAAGGGATTGCAGTTGGTTTCTTGACTTACACTTTGACTAAGCTTGTTAAAGGTCAAGCTAAAGATGTTCATGTCATGATTTGGATTTTGGATGCCTTGTTTATCCTTAACTACATCAGTATGGCCTTATAATAGGATAACCCAGGGGGATTTTCCCCCTTTTTTAATATAAAGGAGATGGGTGATGAAAGAGAAAAATATGTGGAAAGAATTATTGAATCGTGCAGGTTGGCTGTTAATCTTTTTGCTGGCGACAATTTTATATCAGATTCCTATAGGGGTTACTGCTATTTTAACTTTAAATGCAGTACAACTGTTGCAGTCAGGACTGATAGTTGCTGGTATTTCGATTGTGGTTTTGGCACTATTTATTTTTGGAGCTCGTAAAACGCAATTAGCAAGTTTTAATTTTTCTTTTTTTAGAGCGAAGGATTTGGCACGTTTGGGCTTGAGTTATTTAGTCATTATCTGTTCAAATATACTTGGTTCTATCTTGTTACAACTGTCAAATGAGACGACAACAGGTAACCAGTCTCAGATTAACGATATGGTTCAGAATAGTTCTCTGATTTCCAGTTTCTTCTTATTGGCCTTGCTTGCTCCGATTTGTGAGGAAATCTTGTGCCGTGGGATTGTTCCTAAAAAGATTTTCCGAGGAAAAGAGAACTTGGGATTTGTAGTCGGTACGATTGTGTTTGCTTTATTGCATCAACCAAGTAATTTACCTTCTTTATTGATTTATGGAGGTATGTCGACTGTTCTGTCTTGGACGGCTTACAAGACCCAACGTTTGGAAATGTCTATCTTGCTTCACATGATTGTGAATGGGGTTGCTTTCTGTTTGTTGGCTCTTGTGGTGATCATTAGTCGGACATTAGGGATTTCTGTTTAAGATTTTTGACAATTGCTTACTTGTTTCTACTGGGAAAAAGATGAATGCAATCGTGTCCATCTTTTTCTTTTTATGGTAAAATAGAGAAATAATATGGTGAAAAGCCTTGAGGGAGTGACCGATATGTCAAGTAAAGCCAATCATGCGAAGACAGCTATTTGCGGAATTATCAATGTAACCCCAGACTCCTTTTCGGACGGTGGTCAATTTTTTGCTCTTGAGCAGGCACTCCAGCAGGCTCGTAAATTGATAGCAGAAGGAGCCAGCATACTAGATATCGGTGGAGAATCAACTCGGCCGGGAAGTAGCTATGTTGAGATAGAAGAGGAAATCCAGCGTGTTGTTCCAGTGATCAAAGCTATTCGCAAGGAAAGTGATGTCCTCATCTCTATTGATACTTGGAAGAGTCAGGTAGCAGAAGCTGCTTTGGCTGCTGGTGCCAATCTAGTCAATGATATCACTGGTCTCATGGGTGATGAAAAAATGGCCCATGTGGTTGCTAAGGCTGGAGCGAAAGTAGTCATTATGTTTAATCCAGTTATGGCACGACCTCAGCACCCTAGCTCGCTCATCTTCCCTCATTTTGGTTTTGGACAAGCTTTTACAGAGGAAGAGTTAGCTGACTTTGAAAAATTGACAATCGAAGAATTGATGGAGGCTTTCTTTGAACGAGCACTAGCGAGAGCAGAGGAAGCTGGTATTGCACCAGAAAATATCTTGTTGGATCCAGGAATTGGCTTTGGTCTGACCAAGAAAGAAAATCTGCTTCTTTTACGGGACCTGGATAAACTACATCAGAAGGGCTATCCAATCTTTCTTGGAGTGTCGCGCAAGCGCTTTGTCATCAATATCCTTGAAGAAAGTGGTTTTGAAGTCAATCCTGAGACAGAGCTTGGTTTCCGAAATCGGGATACGGCTTCGGCTCATGTAACCAGTATCGCTGCGAGACAGGGTGTGGAAGTGGTGCGCGTGCATGATGTAGCTAGTCACAGGATGGCAGTTGAAATTGCCTCCGCTATTCGTCTGGCTGATGAAGCGGAAAATTTAGATTTAAAACAATATAAATAAGATGAAAGAAATTGAAAACAATCAGTGGATTGCCAACTATCGGACGGACCAACCGCATTTTGGCTTGGAACGAATGGTGGAATTGTTAGCTTTGCGTGGCAATCCCCATTTCAAACTCAAGGTCATCCATATCGGAGGGACCAATGGCAAGGGTTCGACCATTGCTTTTTTGAAAAATATGTTGGAAAAGCTAGGGCTGAGAGTTGGCGTGTTTAGCTCGCCCTATCTCATTCATTACACAGACCAGATTAGCATCAATGGGGAATCTATCCCAGAAGCGAGACTAGAAGCTCTCATGGTGGACTATCAGTCTTTGCTTGAGGGGGAGAAGGGCCTTGCTTTACAAGGAACGACCGAATTTGAGATTATCACAGCCATAGCCTATGACTACTTTGCTTCAGAGCAAGTAGATGTGGCCATCATGGAAGTCGGCATGGGTGGACTTTTAGATAGTACCAATGTCTGTCAGCCCATTTTGACAGGAATTACGACTATTGGATTGGACCATGTAGCCCTACTTGGTGACACCTTGGAAGCCATAGCAGAGCAGAAAGCTGGTATTATCAAACAAGGTATTCCCTTGGTGACAGGTCGTATTGCTCCAGAAGCTTTGGCTGTGATTGACCGCATTGCGGAAGGGAAAGATGCGCCGAGATTTGCCTACGGGACAGATTATCAGGTCAGCCATCAAAAGAGTGTGGTTACAGGCGAAGTCTTTGACTATACAAGTGTTGTCAGACAAGGTCGCTTCCAGACTGGCCTGCTTGGTTTGCACCAGATAGAGAATGCTGGGATGGCCATAGCTTTACTTGATACATTTTGTCAAGAGGATGGTCGAGAGCTAGCAAGTAATGACTTGCTTGCTCAAGCCCTGGAAAAAACAAGTTGGCCGGGGCGTTTGGAAATCGTGTCAAGGAAGCCCTTGATTATCTTGGATGGGGCCCATAATCCCCATGCTATCAAAGCTTTATTAGCAACCTTGCAAGAACGCTTTGCGGATTATCGTAAGGAAATCCTCTTTACTTGCATCAAAACCAAGGCCTTGGAGGATATGTTGGATTTGTTGAAGCAAATTCCAGATACCGAGCTTACTTTGACACATTTTGACGATAGTCGGGCGACTGATGAAAGCGTGCTGGAAGAGGCAGCAAAGTCTAGAAATCTCAGCTACCAAGGTTGGCAAGAATTTCTAGAGCAGAAATTGACAGATAAAAAAGAAGAGAAACAAACAGTTAGGATTGTCACGGGTTCCTTGTATTTCTTGAGCCAAGTGAGAGCCTATCTGATGGAGAGGAAAAACGAAAATGGATACACAAAAGATTGAAGCAGCTGTAAAAATGATTATCGAGGCTGTCGGAGAGGACGCTAACCGTGAGGGCTTGCAGGAAACACCTGCTCGTGTGGCTCGTATGTACCAAGAGATTTTTTCAGGGCTTGGTCAAACAGCGGAGGAACATTTGTCAAAATCTTTTGAGATTATTGACG
Organism: Streptococcus sp. SM3; assembly: GCF_027497875.1. The sequence continues at coordinate 23,861 of NZ_JAJNSA010000021.1, forward strand.
ATAATATGGTGGTAGAAAAGGATATCTTTTTCCATACCATGTGTGAACACCACTTTCTACCATTTTATGGGAGAGCACATATTGCCTACATTCCAGATGGCCGTGTGGCAGGTTTGTCTAAGCTAGCCCGTACGGTTGAAGTTTATTCTAAAAAGCCGCAAATTCAAGAACGTTTGAATATCGAAGTGGCTGATGCCTTGATGGAGTATCTAGGTGCTAAAGGAGCCTTTGTTGTCATTGAGGCGGAACATATGTGTATGAGCATGCGAGGTGTTAGAAAACCAGGCACTGCAACCTTGACGACAGTAGCTCGTGGTCTATTTGAAACAGATAAGGACCTCCGAGATCAGGCTTATCGTTTAATGGGACTATAATACTCTTCGAAAATCAAATTCAAACCACGTCAGCTTCCATCTGCAACCTCAAAACAGTGTTTTGAGCAGCCTGCGGCTAGCTTCTTAGTTTGCACTTTGATTTTCATTGAGTATAAAAAGAATCCGCTTTGGGCGGATTTTTCTAGAAAGGAATCATTATGGATCAACTGCAGATTAAGGATTTGGAAATTTTTGGCTATCATGGTCTTTTTCCTAGTGAGAAAGAATTGGGGCAGAAGTTTGTTATTTCCGCAATCCTATCCTATGATATGACCAAGGCGGCGACAGATTTGGATTTAACGGCTTCTGTCCATTATGGAGAACTGTGTCAGCAGTGGACGACTTGGTTTCAGGAAACGAGTGAAGATTTGATTGAAACGGTAGCTTATAAACTGGTGGAACGTACTTTTGAGGCTTATCCTCTTGTCCAAGAAATGAAGTTGGAACTGAAAAAACCTTGGGCACCGGTGCATTTGCCACTAGATACTTGCTCGGTAACCATTCATCGCCGCAAGCAACGAGCCTTTATCGCCCTAGGAAGCAATATGGGAGATAAACAAGCAAACTTGAAACAAGCCATTGAGAAAATGCGAGCTCGAGGTATCCATATTCTCAAAGAGTCCAGTGTCTTGACGACGGAGCCTTGGGGTGGTGTGGAGCAAGATAGCTTTACTAATCAAGTGGTTGAGGTGGAAACCTGGTTGCCCGCCCCAGTCTTGTTAGATACCTTACTAGCCATTGAGTCAGAGATGGGAAGGGTTAGAGAAGTGCATTGGGGACCTCGTTTGATTGATTTGGACTTGCTCTTTGTAGAGGATCAGATTCTTTATACAGACGACCTCATCTTGCCTCATCCTTATATAGCAGAACGTCTTTTTGTTCTTGAATCTCTTCAAGAAATTGCGCCTCATTTTATCCATCCTACATTAAAGCAACCTATCCGCAACTTGTATAATGCTTTGAAACAATAGAAAAAACTCTAGTTTTCAGTCACTTGCAACTGAAGGCTAGAGTTTTTAAAATAGGTCATTTTCTTCTGGGAGGAGGATAGTTTCTCTACCGTCCATATCTAAAACCAGTACTCTCGGGGGATAAAGAGGGTCGAAAGGGTGGTTAAAATCAAAATCAATGGCTGTAGGGAGGTGTTGACTTGAGAAGTGGAAGGTAATTTTTCCTTGGTTATTGAGCAATTGAAACTCAAGTTCTTCTTCCAATTCAAAGACATTTTTTAAGAAATGGTCGATGATATACCAAAAAGAGTCAATAACGTCATCAGGCAAGCTGGTAACAATGCCAAAACTAGCTGACCGCATGTGGGTATTGGTAAAAGCCATATTTCTTCCCCTTTCTTTTCCCTTATCATACAGCAAATAGGATTAAAAATCAAGAAAAGGTGATTTTTTCTTCATAAACATAGCTTCCTATGAAATTTTTTCAAATAATCTTCAAAAAATGCTTGAAAGTGTTTACAAATAGTGATAAAATGGAATAAGTAGAATCATGAAAACGAAATTTTCATACCGTCTCTTTTTTGGAGTCTCGTGAGGTATGATATAGAAAGGAAATGGAATGAATACAGACGATACAGTAACGATTTATGATGTCGCCCGTGAAGCAGGAGTTTCAATGGCGACAGTTAGCCGTGTAGTCAATGGCAATAAGAATGTAAAAGAGAATACTCGAAAAAAAGTGCTTGAGGTGATTGACCGTTTAGATTACCGTCCAAATGCAGTGGCGCGTGGTCTTGCAAGTAAAAAGACAACCACTGTCGGTGTCGTGATCCCAAATATTACCAATGGTTATTTCTCAACGCTTGCTAAAGGGATTGATGATATCGCTGAAATGTACAAGTACAATATTGTCCTTGCTAATAGTGATGAGGACGATGACAAGGAAGTTTCAGTTGTCAATACACTATTTTCTAAGCAAGTGGATGGTATCATCTTTATGGGCTACCACTTGACTGAAAAAATTCGTTCAGAGTTTTCTCGTTCTCGAACACCAGTTGTTCTTGCAGGAACTGTGGATGTAGAACATCAGCTTCCAAGTGTCAATATTGACTACAAACAAGCAACGATTGATGCAGTAACCTACCTTGCTAAAGAAAATGAGCGCATTGCTTTCGTTAGCGGTCCATTAGTGGATGACATCAATGGTAAGGTTCGTTTGGTTGGCTACAAGGAAGCCTTGAAAAAAGCAGGGATTTCTTATAGCGAAGGATTGGTATTTGAGTCTAAATACACTTATGAAGATGGCTATGCCTTGGCAGAGCGTTTAATTTCATCAAACGCAACTGCAGCAGTTGTAACAGGTGATGAACTGGCAGCAGGTGTCTTGAACGGCCTTGCTGATAAGGGTGTATCAGTACCAGAAGAGTTTGAAATCATTACTAGTGATGATTCGCAAGTCTCACGCTTTACCCGTCCAAACTTGACAACTATTGCCCAACCTCTCTATGACCTTGGTGCTATTAGTATGCGTATGTTGACTAAGATTATGCACAAAGAAGAGTTGGAAGAACGTGAAGTTCTCTTACCTCATGGTTTGACAGAACGTCGTTCAACACGAAAACGTAAATAGAAAAAATCAGGGAATCGTGAAGATTTCCTGATTTGTTTTTAGAAAAGAGACTTACCCTTCCATATAGTCTTTCAAAGCCTGTCCTGTTAGTCCGGCATTGAGGGCGATGAGGAGTTTCAAACGGGCTTTTTGGGCGTTGAGTTCTTTAACAAAGAAGACACCAGATTTTTGCAACTGCACGCCCCCGCCTTGGTAGGCATAAACAGGCTCAGCGATACCGTTAAAGCATCGTGAAACCAGGGCGACTGGGATTCCTTTTTGTAGAAGGCTTTCTAACTTTTCAGCCGTTTCTTTGGGAATATTACCAGCTCCGAAGGCTTGGATAATCAAACCGTCCAATTGTTCCAAATCCAGCATATCAATCAGCTCATCTGTCATACCAGCATAAGCCGAGATGATAGGGACCAAGCCTTGTATGTGATCAAGGTCAAAGCGAACACGAGGTTCAGCTGTTTTGAAGTAGAGAATTTCCTGTTTCATGATGAGACCAAGTGGCCCGTGTGTTGGAGTCTGGAAGGTGCCGACGTTGGTTGTATGCGTTTTGGTAACATACTTGGCAGCGTGGATTTCATCGTTCATAACGACCAAAACTCCTTTATCAGCAGCCCTGTCATCGCTAGCCACTCGTAGAGCACTTAGATAATTATAAACACCATCACTGCCGAGTTCATTGGAGCTGCGCATGGCACCTGTTAGAACGATAGGCATATGAGGAACTTCCATGGTATCAAGGAAATAGGCTGTTTCTTCTAAGGTATCTGTCCCATGTGTGATCACCACCCCATCATAGTTATTCGCTTCTTCTTTGATTTTTTGGTAGAGGGCCAGCATATGCTTGGGTTTGATATGAGGGCTTGGCAGGTTAAAAAAGTCCAAGGCGTGGACATGGATTCCTTCAAGAGGATTGGACACATGGTTCATGGGATTATCTGAACTCGTCACAACAGCGCCAGAAGCATCGGCCTGCATGGAAATAGTCCCACCCGTATGTAAAACAAGGATTTTCTTAGGCATGATTTACTCACTCTTTCTGAAATGTGGTATAATCATTGTATCACAAAAGGGGAGATTGGGATAGGATGGAAGTCAAAGCTGTTTTTTTTGATATCGATGGAACCTTGGTCAACGATCGCAAGAGTGTTTTGAAATCCACTAAGGACGCGATTAAGATTGTCAAAGAACAAGGGGTGCTTGTTGGTGTAGCAACGGGTCGAGGACCTTTTTTTGTTAAGGAATTGATGGACGATTTGGACCTGGACTTTGCGGTAACCTACAATGGCCAGTATATCTTTACTAAAGACAGAGTCTTGTTCACGAGCCCAATTTCCAAGTTACATTTGCGCCAGCTTATTACGTATGCTAAAAAAGAGGGTAAGGAGATTGCCCTAGGGACCAAGGAAGCCATGTTGGGTTCTAAAATCATGTCCTTTGGTTTGGGTTCTTTTTCCCAACGAATCAGTCGCTTCGTTCCCTCAGTTTTAACTCGGACGGTGAGTTATTCCTTTAATCGTATGGTCAGCAAGGTTGTTCCCCAAAAGGAAGAAGACCTGCTTCATCTGATGAATCAGCCCATCTACCAAGTTTTGATGCTGATGACACCAGAAGAATCTGAGAAGGCAGCAGCTGATTTTGAAGATTTGAAATTGACACGTAGCAATCCTTTTGCAGCAGATGTCATCAATCAAGGAAACTCTAAATTGGAAGGCATTCGACGAGTTGGGAAAGAATATGGTTTTGATCTCAACCAAGTCATGGCCTTTGGTGACTCAGATAACGACCTTGAAATGCTGGCTGGTGTCGGTATGTCGGTCGCTATGGGAAATGGTAGTAGCAGTGTTAAGGAAGTGGCCAAGCACATTACCACTAGTAATCAGCAAGACGGAATCCACAAGGCCCTGGAACATTTTGGTGTTCTGGCATCAGAAAAAGTCTTTGTCAGCCGTGACTATCATTTCAATAAGGTCAAGACCTTCCACCACATGATGGATGAACGAACCCAAGAAGAACCTCGAGCTTGGGATTTAGAAGGTGCAACCCACAGGGCTGGCTTTAAAATAGAAGAATTGGTGGAGTTTGTTCGAGCTGCCAGTCCTTCTGAAGAGGACTTTGATCAAGCTGTATCGCAACTTCATCAAGCTCTTGATAAGGCAGCAGATAAAGTAACTAAGAAGACGCCTGCTCAGCAAGATTTGATAGGGCAGGTGGATGCCTTGATTGACACGCTTTATTTCACCTACGGTAGTTTTGTCTTGATGGGGGTGGACCCAGAACGTATTTTTGATATTGTTCATCATGCCAATATGGGGAAAATTTTTCCAGATGGCAAGGCTCACTTTAATCCAGTGACCCATAAAATCTTAAAACCAGATGATTGGGAAGAAAAATATGCTCCAGAACCTGCTATTAAAAAGGAACTGCAGCGCCAGCTCAAGGCTTATGAGCGTCATAAAGAGAGAAATAATACTCAATGAAAATCAAAGAGCAAATTAGGAAACTAGCCGCAGGCTGTACTTGAGTACGGCAAGGCGACGTTGACGTGGTTTGAAGAGATTTTCGAAGAGTATAAATAGTAAACAAAAAGGAGCGCTGAGCTCCTTTTCTTCGTGACTATAGGGTTTTTTCTTGTTCTCTCACAACCAGCAAATCAACCTTAGCATGGCGGAGGATGTATTCAGATGAAGAGCCGACCAAGAGGCGTTCAAAGGCGTTGAGACCAGTTGCGCCAACAAGGATGAGGTCCACTTCCTCAGCATCGGGAATAGTACGTGCCAAGAGGGTTTTTGGATTTCCCATTTCAATGACGATATGAACATCTGCCACACCAGCATCTCTTGCACGTTTTTCGTACTCTTTCATCAGACTTTCAGCGTCGACTTGGAGTTCTTCGTAAACTTCAGCATCAAAGGTGGATACGCTTTGGAGAGCGCGTGTGTCAATGACATGTGCGATGGTGAGTTTAGCGTCGTTTCGTAGAGCAGAATGAACTCCCTTGACAAAAGCCAAGTCCGCTTCTTTAGAACCATCGATTGCGACCATGATATTTTGGTAACGTTGTGCCATAATGAAACCTCCTGAAATTTTCTTACTATAATTGTAAACCTTTTCACTATAGAAGTAAAGCAAAAAAGGTATTTTTTAAAAGAATATTAGCGCTTAAAATCTATATAAATATATGATAAAATAAAAGAAAGGATAGCAGGAAAGAAGTGAAGGGGGGAGAATGATGAAAAACGCTTTTCAAAAATCAAATTTCCTTTATTATGGAATCATCCTAGTTTCAGTCTTGCTAGAAGTTATCATGGTCTGGCAATTAGAGAGTCTGGTACCGCTTCTTTATCCAGGGTTTATAGGTTTTTTAGTCTTTCATGTACTCTACCATCTAATTTTATTCCTAGTTGCAAAACGAAGTGGGCGTTGGGATTACTTGATGATATGGGGACTTTTCCTCATGTTCAATCTTCTTTATGACTCCTTTTTAGGCTTGCTTTTTCTAGGTTTATCTTTTGGTATGTAATGTGACTTTCGCAAAATACCTGCTATCTCCCCTGTCTTGACCTCGCTTTTAGTGAGGCTTTTCTTCTATACGAAACTAGTAACACATTTCAGTAAACTTGTCGCATTTTCTTTCTAGTGGTATAATGTTACTATCCTGATGAATTGAGGAAACAAGATGAAAGAATATAACAAGTCTAGTAAGTTAGAGCATGTTGCTTATGATATCCGTGGTCCTGTTTTGGAAGAAGCCATGCGAATGCGAGCAAATGGAGAAAAGATTTTACGTCTGAATACAGGAAATCCAGCAGAATTTGGTTTTACAGCGCCAGACGAGGTCATTCATGACTTGATTATGAATGCGCGTGATAGTGAAGGTTACTCTGACTCCAAAGGGATTTTCTCAGCCCGTAAGGCTATCATGCAGTATTGTCAATTGAAGAAATTTCCAAATGTAGATATTGATGATATCTACCTTGGAAATGGTGTTAGTGAATTGATTGTCATGTCTATGCAGGGGCTTTTGGACAACGGGGATGAAGTCTTAGTGCCAATGCCAGACTATCCTCTCTGGACAGCAGCTGTCAGCCTAGCTGGGGGAAATGCCGTTCACTATATCTGTGATGAAGCTGCAGAATGGTATCCAGATATTGACGATATCAAGTCAAAAATCACTTCCAATACCAAGGCGATCATCCTTATCAATCCAAATAATCCAACTGGAGCCCTTTATCCTAAGGAACTCTTGTTGGAGATTATTGAGATTGCCCGTCAAAACGATTTGATTATCTTTGCGGATGAAATTTACGACCGCATGGTCATGGATGGACATGTGCATACGCCTGTGGCGAGTCTGGCACCAGATGTCTTCTGTGTCAGCATGAATGGCCTGTCAAAATCTCATCGTATCGCTGGTTTCCGTGTGGGTTGGATGGTCTTGTCTGGA